>JASHOO010000056.1 GCA_030041035.1 Bryobacteraceae bacterium
CGCCAGGAAATTCTCGATTTCCTGGAGGCACTGGCAGCGGCGCTGAGCGAAGGCAACAGCTCGGCATTTCTCGACCGCGTCGATCATTCCATGCCCGACTATTACCAGCTGGAGCAGTACATCGATGCCCTGGCGGGTGAGGATGAGGTTTCCTGTTCGATCGATATCCTGAAACAGGAGGGTGACGACCAGTCGCAAGCGCTCGAGCTCGATTGGTTCCTGCAAATCCACTCGCTCGATCCGTTGGGTGCGGTCGAACGCCGGCGTCAAACCGTGAAAGTCCGCCTCGAGCGAAAGAAGAAGAAGTGGAAAATCGTGGCGCTCGATCCCATCACGTTGTTCGCCCCACCGGCGGTGCGGTAGAATTCCGGCTTCCCTATGCGAAGCATGCTGCCCGAATTGGTCGCCGAGTTCTTCGGCACCCTGATCCTCATTCTTTTTGGAAACGGCGTGGTTGCCATGGTGGTTCTGTTCGGCTCGGGCGTGCCGGGCGAAGTGGTACATGGCGGCTTCACGAACATCACCATCGGTTGGGGACTGGCGGTGACCATGGGCTGCTATATTGCCGGGCGCGTTTCGGGTGCCCACCTCAACCCCGCCGTCACCATTGCGCTCGCCTTCTATCGCGACTTCCCGTGGCGAAAAGTGGGCGCCTACATCGCCGCGCAGGTACTGGGTGCATTCATCGCTGCGGCGCTGGTGTTCTGGAACTATGCACCGGCGTTTCACGCAGCCGATCCGCAGCTCGATCATACCGCCAACGTTTTCACGACATTTCCCGCATTTCCTGAAGTCCCTTCCGCCGGCTTGCTGGATCAAACCATCGGCACGGCGCTTCTGGTTCTCATGGTGCTGGCCATCATCGATGAGCGTAACCAGCCGCCGGGCGCCAACCTGACGCCGCTGCTGATCGGCGCGGTGGTCGTAGCGATCGGCATGTCGTTCGGCGGCATGCACGGTTATGCGATCAACCCGGCTCGCGACTTTGGGCCGCGCCTGTTTACCGCTGTCGCCGGCTTCAAGAATAACGGCCTTACCGACGGCCCAAAAGTCTTCTGGGTGCCGATCGTGGGGCCCATCCTGGGAGGGATTCTGGGAGCAGCCGCTTACGATTACGGCATCCGGCGATACCTGCCCGCGGCGAAATCCGCCGGTTAGACATCGGTCACTCAGCGCTTCGCGTGGCCGTTGGGCGGCCGCTTCAGCCACAGCTCCGCCAGCCGGTCGATTTTCGCGTCCGTGCGCGCTTGAGCGGCCTCAATTCGCACGATCACCTTCATGCCGGTTTTGACCAGTTTTTGAATGCCGGCAATCTGACGGTCTGTCCGGACCATGCGAGCCTCGGCTTTATCCATGCGGGTTTCGGCGCGATCCATGCGAGCTTCGGCGCGGGCATGCAGTTCCAGGAGATGCTCGATGGCTCGCTCGACGTCCATGTTCTTCCAATGTAACAGAGAAGCCATTTTGGAAGCGGAGGCGTGCGGTGCGCGCTATAATGTAACTTTCCCGGCCAGTAGGTGGGTTATGTTCCTCAGCATCAAGGAGATGGAAGTAAGGAAGGTGCGTTTCGACGAGACCTTCCAGGCGGGGGAAATTGATTTTTCCGGCGAACAAGTGCGCCAGTCGTCGCCGCTCCATGCGGCCGGCGTGGCGGAGCTGTTGGCCAACACTGGGGGTGAAGTCCGCATCCAGGGCCGCCTTAGCGTGAAGCTGGAATCGGAATGTGACCGATGCCTGGGCCGGGCCGAATTTCCCCTGGACGCCGGTTTCGACCTGTTCTATCGCCCCAGCCAGTCGCTCAGCGCCAGCGACGAAGTCGCCATCGACGAGGGCGAAGCCGAAATGGGCTTCTACGAAGGCGCCGGAATGGAGTTGGAGGACATTCTGCGCGAGCAGATCCTGTTGTTGCTGCCCATGCAGCGCATCTGCTCGGAGGATTGCAAGGGGATTTGCCCGGTGTGCGGGAAAAACCGCAATGAAAGCGCGTGTGACTGCCACGAGGAACCCGTAAACGAGCTCTGGATTGATCTGCGCAAGATTTCACAAGCATGAAGGGGCGGCGCCGCGGCCGCCAGGTGTGGCACAATCGCGGCAATAGAATGAGATTTTGAGGTTAGAAAAATGCCGAATCCGAAACGACGACATTCCGCCGCCCGCCGCGGCAACCGCCGCGCGCATGACAAACTGAAGCACGCCGGGCTGTCGGAGTGTCCCAACTGTCATGAGCAGAAGCTGCCGCATCGCGCCTGTCCGCATTGCGGCCAATACAAGGGCCGCGAAGTCATCGAAGTCGAGCAGGAATAAAGTGCCGGCCGTGCCTGCGCCAACGGTTTCGAAACCATGCTGACCGTCGCAGTCGACGCCATGGGCGGGGACCACGCCCCGAAACCAGAGGTGGATGGCGCGATCCGGGCCGTAAAGACTCTCGGCGTCCGGGTCATCCTGGTGGGTCGAGAGGACCTGCTGAGCCGGGAACTGGACAACCACGAAGATCATCGCTCGCTCCCCATCGAGGTCCATCACGCCAGCGAGCAGATCACCATGCACGATAGCGCCGCCCGCGCCGTACGCGCCAAGCGCGACAGCTCGTTGCGCGTCGCCTCGCGTCTGGTGCGCGATGGCCACGCGCAGGGATTCGTTTCGGCAGGCAATACGGGCGCGGTGATGGCGACCGCAAAAATGGTGCAGGGCGTCGTGCCGGGAGTCGACCGGCCCGCAGTCGCGGGTGTGTTCCCTACCGTTACCGGTTCCCCGGTGGTGATGGTGGATGTGGGCGCGAACGTGGACTGCGATCCCCGCATGCTGGCGCAGTTCGCCATCATGGGGGAAATTTACTCGCGTGTCATTCTGCGCCGCGACAGCCCGCGCGTAGGCCTGCTCTCGATCGGCGAAGAAGAACACAAAGGCAACGAGATGACGCGCGCCGCCACGCCGTTGCTCAAATCCCTACCCATCAACTTTATCGGCAACGTGGAGGGCCGCGACATTTACACCGGCAAGGCCGACGTTGTGGTGTGTGACGGCTTCATCGGCAACGTGGCGCTCAAGGTGAGTGAGGGCCTGGTGGAGATGATTAAGAATATGTTGCAGGAATCACTCGAAGCCACCATCACCCGCAAGATCGGCTACGTGCTCTCGAAGGCCGCGTTTACCGACTTCAAGCGCCGCGTGGATTACTCCGAATACGGAGGCGCGCCGCTTTTAGGCGTCCGAGGCGTTTGCATCATCTGCCACGGCCGGTCGAATGCCAACGCCATCAAGAACGCTATCCGCGTAGCGGCCGAGTTTTCCAGCGGCAAGATCAACGACCGCATCGAGAGTGAATTCAAACGGTGGACGCCCGGCAAAGCTGGTGACTAAACCCTTTGTCGCTTATCTAATAAACTAGATGCGGTCTGCGCGCGTAACACTTTGCCTGATCTTGGCGGCCGGTTTGATTTCCGCCGAAAGGCTGAACCCGGTCAAATGGACGCTCGAACTTCCTACGGCTGGGGCTCCGCCTGGAGGGAAACTTCTGGCGCGGCTGGAGGCCAAACTGGATCCCGGCTGGCACCTGTATTCCCCCACCACACCGCGCGGCGGACCGAACCCCACCACCATTCACCTGGCGGACAACCCGGCCGTTGCCAGCTTCCGCGTCTTCGAGCCCCCTCCCAAGCGCGCTTTTGATCCGAATTTCAATCTCGACACCGAGACCTACGAAGCCAGTGCCGCCTTTCTGATTGAGGTCGAGCTGAAGAAAGATGTACCCACCGGATCTTCGGACTTGACGGCCCAGGTGCGCTATCAGACGTGTAACGACCGGGAATGCCTTCCGCCCGTCACGCGAACGGCCGCTGCCACCCTTACGATCGGCACCGGCGCCGGCTCCGCTTCATTGGCCATCCCCGCGGGGTATACCGAAGTCAAGCCCGGTGCGGTTGCCGCGGCAGTTTCCGTAACACCGGCGCCCGGTAACCCAGCCACGGATTGGCGTGATTTCGGCTTGTTTCTGCTGACCGCTTTCGGCTTTGGCCTGGCCGCGATCTTCACGCCGTGCGTGTTCCCCATGATTCCGATCACCATGTCATTCTTTTTGAACCGGCCCTCGGGATCGCGGCGCGAGAGCATCATTCAAGCCATTATTTTCTGCATCGGCATTATTGTTTTGTTTTCCAGCCTGGGGCTTGCCGCGACCGTCATCCTGGGTCCGTTCGGAATCGTGCAACTGGGATCGAACCCGTGGGTCAACGGCTTCATCGCAGCGGTCTTTCTCGTGTTCAGTCTCAGCCTGCTGGGCGCGTTCGAGATCACGGTCCCTTCGTCGGTGCTGACCAAACTCGATAGCGCTTCGCAAAAGGGCGGCACTCTCGGCACCCTGGTTATGGGTCTGACGTTTTCGCTGGCCTCGTTCGCCTGCGTGGGTCCGTTCATGGGAACGCTGCTCGCAGCCTCGGTGCAAAGCGGCGGTGTGCGGCCACTCATCGGCATGGCAACCTTCGCTACCGGCCTGGCGCTGCCGTTTTTCCTGCTGGCGCTGTTTCCTTCCTATTTGAAGAAGCTGCCTAAGAGTGGTGGCTGGCTGGCGCGCGTGAAAGTGGTCATGGGCTTCATCATCCTGGCAGTCATGTTCAAATATCTCGCCAGCATCGACGCCGTCCTGCAATGGAACATCCTCACGCGCGAACGCTTCCTGGCCCTGTGGGTGGTCCTGTTCGGCATGGCGGGCTTGTACTTGTTTGGATTTGTGCGCCTGGAAGGCGTTCCTAAAGACGAACCACTCGGGCTTTGGCGCCTGGTGACCGGAATGGCCTTTGTCGCCTTCGCGATGAGCCTGGTACCCGGAATGTTCTGCGGCCGGCTGGGCGAGCTGGATGCCTACGTGCCTCCCGCCACGGGGTGCAGCACGGGCACGGGCACTGAGCCCACGCTCGCGTGGATGAAGAACCAGTTCCCCGAGGCGCGCGAGCAAGCCCGCCGCGAAGGCAAGCTGGTGTTCGTGAATTTCACCGGGTACGCTTGCACCAATTGCCACTGGATGAAGGCCAACATGTTCACGCGGCCGGAAATACGCTCCGCCATGCAGGGTTTTGTCCTGGTCGATCTCTATACCGACGGTACCGACGAGGCCTCCAGCCGCAATCAGGACTTTGAGGAAAAGACGTTCGGCACCATTGCTATCCCCTACTACGCCATATTTGATCCGGACGGCAAAGTGCTTGCCAGCTTCCCCGGCCTGACGCGCAATCCGCAGGAGTTCCTGGCCTTCTTGAACGCGCCGCAGAGCGGAAAGGCGGCGCTGGAGGCGAGGCGCGCGCAGGGGTGAGAGGTGTGCCTTTTTTTGTCTTTGTAAATTTATTCCTCGGGCAGACTTGATAGATCCTTTTCCCTATGGTCCGGCTGTGCGTTATGGCACTATCATAGGCTCACGGTCCTCCTCGAAGGGACGAGCAAGCCACTCTTAAGAAGATAATGAGAAACGCTTCAGCGCATCATGATGCCGGGGAGTCCCAGCGAGATCGCACCCCCGTTTGCCAGTGGAGCTTCAATCGCGCACACCAGTTTCACCACGTCAGTGGTGACTCTGCCGAGGTGTTCGATCGACTTCCCGCCGAGCTC
>JASHOO010000505.1 GCA_030041035.1 Bryobacteraceae bacterium
TGGGATTGAGGTCGAGAGCCCGCCGGAATTCCCTCTCGGCGCCCTGCCAATCCCATTCGTACTGCATCAATACGAAAGCCAGAGAAGTGTGGGCCTCAGCAAGGGAATCATCGAGTTCGAGCGCCGTTAGTGCGCTAGCCTTTGCTTTGGTCATGGCCTCACGGCGAGACATGGTAGCGTTGGACAGGGAACCCAGCAAGGCGTAGGCGTCCGCCAGGCCCGCCTGCGCCTGCGCGTACTTCGGAGCGCGCGCAAGCGCGCCGTTGAAGGACTCGATGGCTTTCAAAAGTCCGCTTTCTGTGCGCCGGTTCCAGAAGTATCGCCCTTCGAGATACAACTCATGGGCCTGCGGATCGAGGGAACCCGCGCTGGCAGCGCGCGCGTTTGCGACCGGCGTAAGCTTCAGCCGGATTTCGCGGGCGATCGCGCCGGCCACGTCGTTTTGCAAACTCAGAATATCCGTCAAGTCGCGATCGTAAGTCTGGGCCCAGAGGTTGGTCTGGTCGTTTGCCCGTATCAGTTTCGCAGTGATCCGCACGCGGCCGGCATCGCGTCGAACGCTTCCCTCCATGATGTAATTCACCCCCAGTTCGCTCGCGATCTGGCGCGCATCCTTCCTGGTGTCCTTGTATTGCATGGAGGAGGTTCGTGCGATGACCGCCAGCCGCGCCGGTTCGAGCGTGCCGAGCTGGGTAATCATCTCCTCGGTCAGGCCATTGCTGAAATAGTCCTGGCCGGGGTCACCGCTGAGGTTCAGAAAGGGCAAAACGGCCAGCCTGATTTTTCCTCGTTCTGGAGGGTCAGGTGCTCGCCTGCTGCCCCACCAACCGAACCAGGCGGCCAACAAGAGAACGGCTGCCACTGCCGCTGCAACCATGCGATAGCGGATCCGGGGTCTCGATGGCATTTCCGGTTCCCCAACGTCGACCCGGTGCACAGTCGTGGAGAGCCGGTACCCGCGGCGGGGAACCGTCTCGATCAACGAACGCTGGTCCGGCCCGTCGCCGAGCATCTTCCGGAGTGTGGCGATGTTCTGGAACAGTGTTCCTTCCTCGACAAACGTGTCCGGCCAAACCCGCTTCAGCAAGTCCTCCTTGGTGAGGATATGGCCGTCGGCTTCCGCCAGTGCTAGCAGCGTCTCGAAAGCCTTCAGAGTCAACGGCACCGGCTGGCCGTCGGCGTACAAGACCTTGTCGACCGGGTCGAGGCGGAAACGGCCGAACCCGAAGAAGTGCTTTCCTTTCTGGGGAATCATGCGTTTGAGAAATCTTTTAGAACAATTTCAACCCCTATTGCGAGACACCCGGGCGGCTAGGCCCTTAGGCTACCTGCAATAGTCCCGTGCCGCCATAAATTTTACGTGACGGCGTCGGGTCGAACAAGGAGGTGTGTATGCGGTTGGACGAATCGGTTTGTGGTTTGACAGGGCGGCGCAAAAGCCCATCGTGGAATCTGGCGGTATGGATGCTCCATCTGCGAGTGGTTCTGCCCTCTCTGGCCGTCCTTCTTTTCCCGTTCCCAAGTGCTGTCCGGGCGGACTCTGTCGCGGGCGCCATCCCCGGTACCGGTGATGTCGCTTGCCTTTTTGGCCCTGGGTCCGATCCTTATGCTCCCAACTGCCCGGATATCAATTACACGCCTGTGTTCGGACATGCCGATTCAGAAGGTGCATCGGATGTTATCGTCGCACAAGGTGTTTTCCCTGGTTATTCCGGATTCCACCCCAGTGGGGTGAACACTTGGGACGCCACTGGCAATGACGACCAGGAATACGCCGGCTGCCAGTACACATCTAATTGTCCCATCTTCGATTGGAGGGTTTACTTCGATGTACCGGTTGGTCAAACCGCCGTAACGATCACCGGGGACTTGGCGGCCTACGGTCCAGTTGCCGCCGATGTGGATGGGGCCGGCACTTACCTCGGGGTGTTCTCAACCACCGCCGCGACCCCGTTTACCCTTACCGTCGCCGTCAATAACCCGTCGATTTCCGATGTCTCTTGCGATTCTACCGAATGCCAGAACTACATAGACTTCATCTTCACCGGCTGCACGGATTGGCCGAGTTGCTCTGCGCCGTACAGTCCCAACCCAGACCTGCTGGAGCCTCTCAGCGAACTGTACGTCGATCCATCGTTCACCACAGCGCTTCCCGGTACGCCGATCGATGATATCCCGGAGTCCACTTTACTTGCCACCGGGGGCGCTGGGCCGGTTTCGCCGGTTCCCATTCCCGAGCCCGGCAGCCTGTTTCTGCTCGGCACGGCCCTGATGGCGGTGGGGGGCGCATGCCGCCGCCGGCAGCGCAAACGCACCGGCAGCTTTCGAGGAAAGGCCAGAGGTACCTCCACTGATTTTCGCACCTTCGTACCCCTCTGTTGAGCCAAAACCACCTGCTCTTGCTGCGTCAGCTTGAGCGCGTGGCCCGCGAGATTGACGGTAATCTGGCGCGAGCGACACTAGGCGGAAAAGTTTCGCGCCGGACTCCAATCGTTCGAACGCATCCCTAATTCAGTGCCGCCTGGAGCAGCAGTCGAGGAGGTCGGAAACATTACGCTGATAACGGCTCATGCGTACTTTCCGCCCGCTCTCCAACAGAATCACGTGATGCCCATGAAACCAAGGATGGATTTCCTTGACGCGATGCAGATTGACAATGGCAGAACGATGCACGCGCGCGAACCCGTTCGGATCGAGCTTCCGCTCCAAGCTGGTCAAGGTTTCGCGAATCTCATAGATCGAGGTTCCGGAATGCAGTCGCGCGTAGTTTCCGGACGCTTCAATCCACTCGATCTCTTCAACGGCGACGAGCCGGATTCGGCCATTTTGGGAAACCGGTATACGTTGCAGATAACCCTGACGCCGGCCTAACGCGTCCATAGCTGCTGCGATCCTTTCGGTCATATCGGTTTCCGGGTTTCCCTTGATCCGATCCATGACGCGAGCCAGCGCACGCTCGAAACGCTCTTTGCGGAACGGTTTTAGGAGATAGTCGACGGCATTGGCATCAAATGCGGAGAGCGCGTACTGATCATATGCCGTGACAAAGACGATGAGGGGCATGCGATGCTTTCCGATTCGTTCGATCACCTGAAATCCGTCCATTTCCGGCATCTGGATATCCAGGAAGACCAAATCAGGCCGTTCGGCCAGAATGGATTCGACCGCGGCCCGGCCGTCTCCGCATTCCCGGATCACCTGAATGCCGGCATGCGCTTGGAGGTGGCGCAAAAGGCCCTTGCGCGCCAGCGGCTCGTCATCCACGATGATGGCGCGAACGCTCATATGACCTGATAAGACCGGGTCCTCGTGCAAGACGCCAACCGCCGCGCTGGCACTGAGAGTACAACTTCGACGCCCCTGGGCTCGTGGTTTCGGATCTCGAACGAATGCCGGTCGCCATACAGCTCCTCGAGACGGGCGATGGTGTTGGCGAGTCCCACACCACGCGACATGATTTGTTCGGTACAACCCTGGAGCGTGCTGTTCCGGTTTCGGACCTGCAGCCGTAAACGGTCACCTTCGTGATCTGCGCTTACCGAAACGATGTCCGTTCCCTGGTGGGTGCCGATGCCGTGGCGAATCGCATTTTCCACCAGAGGTTGAAGCAGCAGACTCGGAACGGCAAGGTCGCGAACGTCGTCTTCAACTGCTATCTCGAACCTCAACCGGTCCCGGAAGCGGCGCTGCTGGATCGCGATGTACGACTCCAGAAAACGGATTTCCTGCGCCAGCGGAACCTCCTGTTCCCGCAGCTCCTCCAGGGAGAAACGAAGTAGTTCGCTCAGGGACAGTAAGACTTCCTCGGCGCCGTCGGGATCCTCGTAGATCAGCGTAGTGGCCGCTTGCAGTGTGTTGAAGAGAAAATGCGGCTGAAGCTGGCCACGAAGTGACTCGAGTTTGGCCTGAGCGAGCTTGGCCTCGAGTTGCGAGGCTCGTAGAGCGCGCATTCGCGACTGGTCATAGACATCGCGAAACTTTATGCCCGCGACCAGCACCCAATACGTCAATAGACTGATCTGCGAGTGATTGGTGAAATAGTGACGCAAGGCATTCGGAAAGGAAAGGTCCCCGTGGCGCCACCACCCGAACGATGCTTCCAGGAACAACTGGGCGGCCGTCAACAGCACACTTGCCGCCACGTGCCGGGGCAGACTCCGCTTCCAGCTCTGGAGATCCAGCGGCCAGCGGCGCGCGAGCCGCAGGGCGAGAGGTGTGAGCACACCCCACATGTACGCGACCCAGCCCAGGTAATACCGAAAAGGCTCGTGCTCGCCTTGACTGGTGTCATATAGATACCACTGGCTCGCAAACAGAAGAACCACCGCGACCCAGGCAGTCAGCAGCAGCACGGGCCGGCCTTTGACTTCCGCTTGCCGTAACCGCATCAAACTAATCGTAAGCTAATTCGCTACCGCGGTCACTTCCGGCTGGATAAATCGGGTATTCTCTATAACTGTCTCCTCCTACATGATGAAGATCTCGACTTGTTTCCTTGCGATTGCGCTGAGCAGCGGCGCCGTGGCTGAGCCGCCGGCGGTCCGCCCACACCAGGTGCTGGACGAACTCCACTCGCACCACCAAGGCATCGCCGTTTGGTGGGTGGGCAATGCCGGCTGGCTGATCAAGGCGGATGATCTGCTGATCGGCATTGATCTGGATTTGAGCAACGAGGAAAAGGTGGAGCCCTCACCCATCACGCCCCAGGAACTGGCCGGTGAGCTGGACCTGGAATTCGTCACGCACCATCACGGCGACCACTGCAATGTGCCGACCATTCAGGCGCTGGCCGGGGCGCCGCGGGCCACATTCGTGCTACCGCAGCCGTGTTTGCGGGAGGTTGCGGGCTTACACATTCCGCAGGAACGGATTGTGGTGCCGGAACCGCTGCAGCCGTTCGACATCAAAGGCGTGCACGTGGAGCCCATTCACGCGATTCACGGCAACCAGGAGTTTACGGTACTCACGCGAGAGCCGGATTTTGTGGAGAAGATTGCCCACAATTGCGGGTACGTGCTGAACATTCAGGGTAAGCGCTTCCTGCATCCCGGAGATTCGGTGCTGACCGAAGAGCATCTGGGCCTGAAACATATCGACGTGCTTTTTGTTTCACCGACGGTACATAACATGTATACCGACCGGTCGATGATTCTGATCAACCATCTCCAACCGGCGTACATTTTTCCACAGCATTTCGGAACTTACCGGGAGACGGAAGAAGAAGCGTTCTGGATGCACGGTTACCCCGATGAGCTGAAACTGCGGCTTTCCGAAGAGTTACAGGCGCGGTACCACAAGCTGCCGTTGGGTGGGATGTTTACGATACGTTGAAGCGATAATCCGGAGCGTTAAATTCCCGGATGAGCTTCAGCACCTGCTCGAGAGATTGCTGAATGTCGGAGGCGCGTTTCAGCGCCGAGGCGTTTCCGGTACGGATTTCAGCTAAGAGGATTTCGAGCTGGAGCCCGGTGCCGCTAAGGGCCTGAGCAACGACATCGTGCAAGAAGCGTGTGCAGCGCATGCGCTCCGTCTCCAGGGCCTGCAGGCTTGCCGCCGCGGCAAACTCCAACTCGGATGTGCCGGGAACCGTTGATCCGGCCGGGAAAGCGAATCCGAAGGCGTAAGTGACGGCGCCGTCGTTGTCGCGTACGGGGATATGAACGAGAGCTTGCTTGCCGCGGCCGGTCCAGCGATCCATGGCGGTTTGACCTGAGAACATGCGGTCCAGACGCGCGGACCAGCCTCCGTGCGCGTCATCGATGAGGGAAACGTGGCGGCGCAGGAGCTCGGCGGGAAGTCGATCGAACACCTCGGCAGAGTCACCACTGACGTGGTGAAACTGGTGTGCGCGATTGAAGCTCCACTGGCAAACGGGGGTGCGATCTCGCTGGGACTCCCCGGCATCATGATGCGCTGAAGCGTTTCTCATTATCTTCTTAAGAGTGGCTTGCTCGTCCCTTCGAGGAGGACCGTGAGCCT
>JASHOO010000506.1 GCA_030041035.1 Bryobacteraceae bacterium
TAACTAAGGGAGAATTGTCGGCACAGGCGTGGGTATCCTACGATGGCTGGACAGGGGGCAACTATGGTACACAAGGCCGCGATATTTCTGGTTGCAGTACTGCCGGCACTCGGCGATTTCAGCTACCAGGAAACGTCGAGGATCACGGGCGGGATGATGTCGGGTGTGGTGAACTCGGCGGCGGGCATTCCGGCGCAGGCGCGTGAACCGGTGGTCAATACGGTGGCGGTGAAGGGCAACCGGATGCTACGCACGGGTGCGCACCGCGGTTCGATCATCGACCTGGACAAACAGACGATCACGCAGATCAATTTCGATAAAAAGCAGTACTCGGTGATGACGTTCGAGCAGATGAATGAAAGAATGGCGGCGGTGTCACCGAGGAACGCGGCGGGCGCGCTGCCTAGCGTCGAGGCGTCGACGAAGGAGACGGGCCGAACGAAGCAGATCGGGGGCGTCACGGCGCGGGAGCAGGTCATCACGGTGGAAATGGGAGGCTCGGGGCAAGCGAGCGGCGTGCGGATGGGCATGACGATGACCAGCGACGTCTGGGTGGGGCCTCAGGTGGAGGGGTACGACGAAATGTTGGACTTCCGCAAGCGGATGAGTGAGAAGCTGAAATGGACGCCTGACGGCATGGGCGCGCGGCCGGGCATGATGGGGGCTGTGGCCGAGCTGACCAAAGCGAGCATGGGGTTGAATGGCACGCCGCGGATGCAGACGATGACGATCGGGAATCCGATGCGGCCGCAGGCGAGCGGGCAGGCTGCGATGGCGCAGGGAACGCTGATTGAGATGACGACGGAGTATGGCGGCTTCTCGAGTACAGCGGTCGATGACGCCAAGTTCGAAGTTCCGGCGGGGTTCCAGCAAGTGGAGCCGGAATTGGGGCGGCGGCCGGGCGGCACCGCTCACTGAAGAGGCGCAGAGGCACCAGAGGGAAATCCAGGACAAGTCCCGGCCTGCCCAGGGGCTGTGCATAGTGTAAACTAACGCGTGATGGCCCCCGCGTGTGTCCGGGAACTGCGCATTTACTGTCCGGATGGTCAAACCAAGACCGTTGAACTGAAAGGGGATCGGCTCACGCTGGGCCGGTCCAGCACCACGGAGTTGTGCTTTGCCGACGACGCCGGCCTGTCACGGCAACATCTGGCCTTCGAGCGCGAGGGCGACGAGTGGAACATTCGCGACCTGGGGAGCAAGAACGGCACGCTGCTGAACAGCGCGCGGCTGAATGGCGCGATGCGGCTGCGGCCGGGCGACCGGGTAGCGGCCGGGCACCTGGTGATTGCCTACGAAGAACCGGGCGGCGCCAAGGCGGCGACGGCGCCGGTGACCTTCATCCCGGGGGCGGAAGGCGAAGTCACCTCTTCCACCGTGGTGGTGGATCTGAAGAAGCTGCTGGGCGGCAAAACGGTCGACACCACCACATTGCAGATGCGGGCGCTGATCAAGGCGGGCGAGGAGCTGGGACCGCAGAAGGAACGCAAATCGCTGCCGGAGCTGTTCCAGCTCATTCTGGATCTTTCGATTGAAGCCGTGGGCGCCGAGCGGGGTGTGCTGATGACGCTCGAGAGCAACGGCGAGCTGGTGGTGCGGGCGGCCAAGGGCAGCGCCTTCCGCATCAGCACGACGGTGCGCGACCGGGTGCTGAAGACGCAGCTTTCGGTGCTGGTGCGGGACACGATGCTGGACGAAGCCTTCCGCGAGCGGCAGAGCATCATCGGGCAGAGCGTGCGGACGCTGATGGCGGCGCCGCTGCAAACCAAGGATCGGGTGATCGGGCTGATCTACGTGGATTCGCCGTCGCTCACGCGGGTGTTCAAGGAAGACGATTTGAACCTGCTGACGGTGATGGCGAATACGGCGGCCATCCGGATTGAGCACGAGCGGCTGGCGGAGATCGAGCATCAAGAGCGGCTGATGGCGCGCGAGCTGGAGCAGGCGGCGGAGATCCAGCAGCGGTTTCTGCCGGCGCAAGCGCCCCAGGTGTCAGGTCTTGATCTGGCCGGACACAACGCGCCGTGCCGCACGGTGGGAGGGGATTACTACGATTTCTTTCCGTATGCCAACGGGCGGGTGGCGATGGTGCTGGGCGACGTTTCGGGCAAAGGCATGCCGGCGTCGCTGCTGATGATGAGCTTGCAGGCGCGGGTGCAGGTGCTCATCGATGAGCCGGAGAACCTGGGCGCGGTGCTGACGCGGCTGAACCGGCTGACGGCAACCAACTGCCCGAGCAACCGGTTCATCACCTTCTTCATGTGCATGCTGGACGGTGCGACCGGCGACCTGGTGTTCGCGAACGCGGGGCACAATCCTCCGCTGTTGATGCGGGCGGGTGGCGGCGCGGAGTGGCTGGAAGCCGGCGGGTGCGTGCTGGGCGTGATGCCGACGATGAAATATGACCAGTCGCAAAACCGCCTGGAGGCGGGGGATGTGCTGGTCATCTTCAGCGACGGCGTGACGGACGCGCTCAATCCGCAGGGCGAGGAGTTCGGCGAAGCCCGGCTGGAAGCGGCGGTGAGGCGGCACCGCGGGGAGCTGACGGCGGCCATTCTGGAGGGCGTGAACCAGGCGATTGCGGAATGGACCGCGGGCACACCGCTGCCCGACGATCTCACGCTGCTGGTGGCGAAGAAGACGGGATAGCCCCCGGGATTCACCGCCGAGACGCGGAGACGCTGAGAAAAGCACGAGTGATGGGTCAGCGCTTTTCCAATCCGACGGCGCGGCTGATGGCGGGGCTGGTGATCACGCTGGCCGGGGTGGGGGCATTTTCCTGGTACGCGCTGGCGCGCATCGCGGGGCTGCGGGACTTGCAGACGCAGCTGGTGGATCGCAACCGGCGCGATTCTCTCGAACTGCTGCGCATCGAAGACGATTTGAACACGCTGGGGCTCGCCATGCGGGACATGGTGAACGGGGATGAGGCGTACGGGCTCGAGGCGTACCAGCGGGAGTTCACGCGTTTGCGCGGGGACCTGGAGGACGCGCTGCGGCGCGAGAAGGAGCTGTCGCCGGGGGAGCGCAGCCCGGACCGGCAGGCGTACTTCGCCAAATCGCTGGCGCTGTTCTGGAACTCGGTAGACCAGATGTTTGCGCTGGCGGCCAAAGGCCAGGAAAAGCCGGCGCGCGAGCTGGTGCGGACGTCGCTCGAGCCGCAGCAGGCGTCGCTGGCCAATAACGTGGCGCGGCTGCTGTTCGAGAACAACGAATCGGAAGAGCGGGCGGCGGGGCGGATCCAGCAGATTTACGCGGGCGTCGAGCGCAATGTCTACTACTTTCTGGCGGCAGCGGTAATTGTGATCGCCCTGACGAGTCTCTATCTGATCCGCTCGAACCGGCGGATGTTTGAGCGGCTGGCGCGGCTTTCGGCGCAACGCAGCGACCTGGCGCGCAAGCTGATCAGCATGCAGGAGGAGGTGCTGCGGTCGATTTCGCGCGAGCTGCACGATGAATTCGGCCAGATTCTGACGGCCATCGGCGCCATGCTGGCGCGCGCGGCCAAGCAGCAGGCGCCGCCGGCGTTCCGCGAGAGCTTGCAGGAGGTGAGGGAGGTGGCGCAGGCTACGCTCGAGAAGACGCGCAGCCTGTATCAATCGCTGCACCCGGCCATACTGGATGACGGCGGGCTGGAGCAGGCGCTGACGTGGTATATCCCGGTTTTCCAGAAGCAGACGGGGATCGAGGTGCATTACAGCAAAACGGGAGCGAGCGCCATGGTGGCCGACGGCGTGGCGATTCACGTGTATCGCGTGGTGCAGGAGGCGCTGAACAACATGGCCAAGCACTCGAAATCGCAGGAAGCGTGGGTGCGGCTGGGGTTGGGCCCGGATCACCTGCAACTGGAGGTGGAGGATCATGGAGTGGGTCTTCCGGGGGATCATGGACGGGGCATCCGGCGGGGCATCGGGATGGTGGCGATGCGGGAGCGCGCCGAGCTGCTTCGCGGGAACATCGAGTTTCTACGGCCCTCGGAAGGTGGTACGCTGGTGCGGCTGGACGTGCCGCTGTCCTAGGGGGACGCGGGCGAGTGACATCCGGCGGAGAAAACTTGATGCGTGAAATTACAGTTCTCCTGGTGGACGACCACAGCCTGGTGCGAAAAGGCTTCCGCCGTATGCTGGAGGACGATCCCGAGATTTCGGTAGTGGGCGAGGCCGCCGACGGCGTCGAGGCGGTGAAGCTGGCGGAAGAGCTCAAGCCGCGCGTCATCGTGATGGACATGGCCATGCCCGGGCTGAACGGCATGCAGGCGAGCATTGAGATTCTGAAGGTCCGGCCGGAGACGGCGATCCTGATACTCAGCATGTACTCGGAGGAGAACTACGTCCGCAACGCGCTCGAAGCCGGGGCCAAGGGCTACATCTTGAAGGACGCGATGGACATCGATCTGGCGGCGTCCATCAAGCAGGTGGCCGCCGGCGAGAAGGTGCTGGCGCCCGGGCTACTGACTTCGACGCCGGAGCACGATGCCGACCTGAGCAAGCTGACCAACCGCGAGAAGCAGATCCTGCAGTTGATCGCAGAGGGGAAATCGAACAAGGAGATTGCCTCGCTGCTGGATTTGAGCGTCAATACGGTGTCGGTGCATCGCGCCAATCTCATGGAGGCTTTGGGAATTCATCGCACGGCGGAGCTGGTGCTCTACGCGGTGCGCAAGGGGCTGGTCCGGATCCCGTGACGCGGCGGGATCTCATCCTGGCGAATCCTCTATTCTTCAGTGCGGGGCGGATGCGGGCCGAAGCGCGTCCGGGCTTGCCGTTCCGGCTGGTCGAAGTCACCTCGGCGGCGGGCATCGACTTCGTTCACAACAGCGGGGCATTTGGCGGGAAATATCTGCCGGAGACGCTGGGTCCGGGCTGCGCGTTCCTGGATTACGACAACGACGGCTGGCAGGACATTCTTCTCATCAACGGCATGGACTGGCCGGGGCATCGGCGGCAGCGCACCACCATGCGGCTCTATCACAACAACCGCAACGGGACCTTCAGCGACGTCACCAAGCACGCGGGCCTGGATTTCGAGATGTACGGCCTGGGCGTGGCAGTCGGCGATTTCAACAACGACGGCTTCGCCGATCTGTTCGTCACCTGCGTGGGGCAGAGCCGGCTGTTCGAAAACACCGGCAAAGGGACGTTCGTGGACGTGACCGAGCGCAGCGGGCTGGGAAACCGGCAGGGCTTCAGCACATCGGCACTGTGGTTCGACTACGACCGCGACGGCCATTTAGACCTGTTCGTGTGCAACTACGTCAAGTGGTCGCCGGCGCAGGATGTCTTTTGCAGCCTGGATGCGAAGCACAAATCGTATTGCACGCCGGAAGCCTACCGGGGCGCGACCGCATGGCTGTTTCACAACCGCGGCAACGGCACGTTTGAAGATGTCACGGCCACCAGCGGGATTTTCGACAGCAGCTCGAAGTCACTCGGGGTGGCCATGCTGGACCACAATCAGGACGGCTGGATCGACCTTTTTGTGGCCAACGATACGCAGCCCAACAAGCTCTACCAGAACAAGCGCGACGGCACGTTCGAGGATGTGGCGCTCAAAGCCGGAGTGGCGTTCAGCGAGGACGGCAAGGCGCGGGCGGGCATGGGCGTGGACGTGGCCGATTACGACAACTCGGGCATTCCCGGATTAGTGGTCACCAATTTCGACAACGAAATGTTGGGATTCTACCGCGGGACCAAGAGCGGATCGTACATCGACATGGCGCCGGGGTCGAACATCGGCAAGCTCTCGCTGCGCAGCCTGGGTTTCGGCTGTTTCTTCTTCGACGTGGATCTGGACGGGCTGCTGGACCTGCTGGTGGTGAACGGGCACATCGACGATACCGTCCGCAATGTGCGGGCCGAAACCAATTACGAACAGCCGCCGCATCTGTTCCTGAACCGGGGCAGGGAAGGATTCCGCGATGTGGCGGCGGAGGCGGGACCGGACTTCGCGCGGCCCAAGGTGGGGCGCGGGGCGGCGTTCGGCGATTTCGATAACGACGGCGACCTGGACGTGCTCCTCACGACCAACCAGGGCAAGGCGCATCTTTACCGCAACGATCAACTGGGCGGGAACCGCAGCATTCGCGTGCGGCTGGTAGGTACAAAATCGAACCGCGACGGCATCGGAGCGGCGGTGCGGCTATACTGTGGGGGCGAGTGCAGCTTGCGCCTGGTGAAGAGCGGATCGAGCTACCTGTCGCAATGCGAGCTGCCGCTGACCTTCGGCATGGGCGCGCGCGACACGGCGGAGCGCCTGGTGATTGAATGGCCCAGCGGCCGCACCGAGGAATACAAGAATCTTCGCGCCGGCCGGCGCTATGAATGCGTGGAAGGCCGGGGGATCAGCGAGCGCACCGGCTGAAGCGGACCACTCAGTCCAACTGTGCCGGAATGGGCACGCGCATTTCGACATCGGTGCCGCCGGGCCGCGAATGGATCCGCAGCTTTCCTCCGACCTGGCGGGCGCGTTCTCGCATCCCGGCAATGCCCACACCGGCATAGGCGCCGGATCCGTTTCCGTTGTCTAAGGAACCGGGCATTCCACGGCCGTAGTCCCGCACTTGCAGGAGCACCTCGCCGGGACTGCGCAGAATGCGGATCACTGCGGAGCGGCTCCCGGAGTGGCGGTGGATATTGGTGAGGCTTTCCTGCACCACGCGAAACAGGGTCAACTCCAATTCCCGGGTCAGCCGGCCGAGATCGGGCGCGATATCCAGGCCGACCTCGATGCGGCTTCTTTGCACAAACCCTTCGACGTACCATTTGAGCGCGGACGACAGGCCGACGTCGTCGAGCACGGGGGGATGGAGGAGATAGGAGAAGGTGCGCAGCTCGCGAATGCACTGCTCGCCGATCTCGAGACATTCGGACAGGGCTTTGCGCGCGGTCGGATCGAGCAGATGCTCGAACTCGCCGAGTACACCCAGGTTCATGCACATGGCGGCGATGCTCTGGGCTGTGCTGTCGTGCAGCTCACGCGCCAGGCGGCGGCGCTCTTCATCCTGCACCCGGAGCAGGCGCCGGGAGAGCGCGGCGAGTTGTTCCTCGGCGCGTTTGCGCTCGGTGACATCCTCGACGATGGCGACGGCGTGGGACGGCTGATTGTTGCTGTCGCGAAGAAACGTGGAGCTGACGCGCGCCCAGACCACACCGCCGTCCTTGCGAACGTATCGCTTTTCGAGGACGTAGCTGGGGACTTCGCCGTCGAGCAGCCGCTCGAACGCCTGCTTAGAACGATCGACGTCCTCGGGGTGAGTAATATCCAGGAAAGTGAGCGATTTCAGTTCCGAGTGCGCATAGCCGGTGATTTCACTGTAGGCCCGGTTGGCCTCGACAAAGCTTCCGTTCAAGTCCACCAGCAACATGCCCGTGGCGCAGTGGGCGAACGCATCGCGAAAGCGCTCTTCGCTTGCCCGCAACGCCTCCTCGGCCCGCCTGGATTCGGTGATGTCGGAAATGAAGCCCACCATGCGGATGAGATTGCCGCCGTCATCCAGGTAAAAGTAGCCCTGATTTTTAACCAGCGGGTAGCGCCCGTCCTTGGCGCGAATGCGGTATTCCTGGCGGTAGGGTTCTTTGGTGGCGAGAACACGGCGAATTTCCGCCTGGACCTTTTCGCAATCGCGCGGATGAACCAGCTCCATGAAGCGCGCGAGTCCGCCGGCGAGATCCTGTTCGGAGTAGCCGAGGATTTTCCCGTAATCGCCGGCGTAGACCACCTCGTTGGTGATGATGTCCCAGTCGTAGAGGATCTGGCCGCTGGCCAGGACGGCCGCATCGTAGCGGTTCTTCCAGGCGGTCACCGTGTCCAGAGCACGGCGTTGGCGGTTAATGTCGGAGAAAGAACAAATCACTTCGGCGACGTTTCCATCGGGATCGAGGCGCGGTTGGGCATCCACCCGGAGCCACATGCAATCTCCCCGCCGGGTGCGAAGAACGCCGAGGACTGCGTCGTGCACAGGCTGCCGCGTGGCGATGGCGCGCGGGACGGGGCGGTCCTTGGCCTCGCAAGGTGAGCCATCTTCGTGGATGATCCACCAGTCCGGATCGTAGGAGGTTTTGCCGATCAACTCCGCTTCGCTGCGGCCGAGCAGGTCGGCCGCCGCCTGGTTGCACATCCGGATCTCGGCCGAGGGACCGCAGATCAGCAATCCGACACCAACGGCCTGAAAAAGCGAGCGAAAACGTTCGTTGCTTTCGTGCAGCGACAATTGAGTGCGCCGGTGCTCGGCGTTGTCGGAGAGCAAGCGGCTGCGGCCCGGCCTGCCGCCGGAATTGGCGCGACGCGCGCGTGTGCGGACCGCCGTTTTCCTCGTGGATGGAACCGTCTTCTTTTTCAAGCGGCGCGCGTTATCGCTATCTAGTGGCCAGGCTTCTGACCGGATGGACACTGCTGCCTATTGTACGAAATTTGTGCGGTTGCGGGATGGTATATTGCCCTCTGATGCGAATCGCCGTAATCGGCCTGGGCTTCATGGGCAGCACCCACCTGAAGGCCTGGAGAAACATTCCGGAGGCGGAGCTTGTCGCCGTGGTATCGCAGGACGAGAACAAGCTCAGTGGCGATCTGAGCGGCATCCAGGGGAATATCGGCGGCCCGGGCGAGAAGATGGATTTCTCGCGCGTAAAGAAATACCACCGGGCCGCGGAAGCGCTGGCGGATGCGGAAATCGAAGCGGTGGATATCTGCCTGCCCACGGACCAGCACGCGCCCGTGGCTCTGGCGGCTTTGCGAGCCGGCAAGCACGTGCTGGTAGAGAAACCCATGGCGCTCGATGGAACCTCCGCCGATGAGATGCTGGCGGAGGCGCGCAAAAGCGGGCGCGTGCTGATGGCCGCCCAGGTTTTGCGCTTCATCGGCGCTTACGAGAAAGCTGCCGTGCGGGTGAAATCGGGCGAGCTGGGCGCGGTACGATCGGCGCTGTTCCGCCGGCGCTGCGCGGCTCCTGCCTGGAGCAAGTGGCTGGGCGACCCGTCCAGAAGCGGGGGCGGGGTTTTTGACCTGCTGATTCACGACGTCGATTACTGCATCTACCTGCTGGGCAAGCCGGCCGCAGTATCCGCCGCGGGATATGAAAACATGGAACGCGGCATCGATGTTATCCTGGCCGAGTTTCACTATCCTTCCATCGGCACTGTGGCCATTGCCGGCGGCTGGCACCATCCGAAATCCTACCCGTTCTCCATGGAGTTTACGATCGTGAGCGACAACGGCACGCTCGAGTACAGCTCGGAAGGCCGGCCGTTGGCTCTTTACACCGCCGGCGGCGAGAAGCAGGTTGAGGATGCCGGTGAGGCGGATCTGTTCACCGAAGAACTGCGATACTTCACCCATTGCGTCACCCGAGGCGAGCGGCCGGAACGCTGCCCGCCGGAGGAATCGGCGCTGGCCGTAAAACTGGCGCGGCTGATGTTGGAATCGAGAAAGAACAACGGAGAGAAGATGGCATGCAGGTTTTGAGAGACCGCGAAATCGGGGTGATGTTCTGGGCCGGCCGGGATCCGGTGGAGACGGTGCGCGAGTTGAAGGCGATCGGTGCGCGATGCGGGCAGATCGGAATTCCCGGCGACGTGCCGCTCGCGGGCGCCGCGGCCAAATGGAAGGCGGCGCTCGAAGCTGAGAGCTTTCCCGTCGTTACGGCATTCTGCGCGTACAGCGGCGAAAGCTATGCGGATATTCCGACGGTCAAGCGAACCGTGGGCTTCATCCCGCGCGAGACGCGCGCCGGGCGTGAGGGGCGCACTTACGAAGTCAGCGATTTCGCGCGCGACGCCGGAATTCCGGGCATCGCAACACACATCGGATTTGTTCCCGAAGACGACACCGATTCCGATTACTTAGCCGTGCGCGAAATGGTGCGGCGCATCTGCGATCACGCTGCGAAGCACCATCAGACGTTCGCCCTGGAAACCGGGCAGGAGGCCGCGGACACGCTGCAGCACTTTCTGATCGACGTGAACCGTCCCAACCTGGGCATTAATTTCGATCCGGCCAACATGATTCTCTACGGCACGGGCGACCCTGTGGAGGCGCTGGGCACGCTGGCCACGCACGTCATTTCGGTGCATTGCAAAGATGGCGCCTGGCCGCCCAAGGGCGTACCGGGCGCGCTGGGAGAAGAGAAGCCGCTGGGCCAGGGAGCGGTGGGCATGCCGCGCTTCATCCAAAAGCTCAAGGCCATCGGCTTCAAAGGCCCGCTGAACATCGAGCGCGAGATTCCCGATCATGCCGAGCGGCTGCGCGATATCGCCATGGGTGCGAAGCTGCTGGAGCAACTGCGCGCGTAAGGCCACGCGCCGCGCCGCGAATCTCGGCCTTCGGCGCTAAGCTGGATCTTACATGCAACTGCTGACCGGCCCTGCCGGGTCGGGGAAGACTGCGAGCGCGCTCGAAGCGCTCCGAGCCGGGCTGCGCCGGGGAGAAACCGGAGTGCGGCTGCTTGTGCCCACGGCCACCATGGCGCAACACCTGCGCAATGAGCTGGCACGCGAGAGCCTGGTCTTTCCGCCGCGCACCATTCAGACCATTTCACGCTTCATCGAGCCGTGGGTGACCGAAGTCCCCGAGGTTTCCAACGGGCTCTTTACACTTCTGGTCGAGAAGATCGTGCAGCGGTTGAACCTTCCGGAATTTCAAAAGGTGGCGCAATTCGCCGGTCTGCACGCGAAATTAGCCGCGGTGATCGAGGAATGCGCGTCGGCGGGCTGCGATGCGCAAATGCTTCGGGAAAACCTGCCGGCGGATGGGCTGGGGCGTGCGGTGGCCCGGGTATTCGAGGAAATCAGCGAAGAGCTGAAACGGCGTGACCTCGCGCTGCGCTCTACGCGCCTCGGCATGGCGGCTGAGCGCATGCGCGAAGCGGGCCTGGGAGAAGTGAACGCCGTTTGGCTCGACGGTTTCTTCTCGCTGACCAACCCGGAGATTGCGGCCATCGAGGCCATGGCAAAGCACGCGGCGGTAACGCTCACTCTTCCTTCAGATGAGATTGCTACGGCGACGCGCGCCCGGCTGCTCTCCGTTGGATTCGAGGAGCGCCGGCTCACGCGCAAACGGGCGCGGCCGGCGAGCGAGCTGTTTGTCGCGCCGGGGATTGAGCGCGAAGCCGACGAGATCGCGCGCAGAATCCTGGAAGAAGTGGGGCGCGGCCGGCTGTTTCGGGACATCGGAATCATTGTCCACACGCCCGAGGTTTATGTGCCCCTGTTACGCGCCACGCTGGAGCGGTTCGGCATTCCCGCGAGGTTTTATTTCGCACCGGTTCTGATGGAGCAGGCCGCCGTGCGCTGCGTAACGGGCCTGGTAGACGTGATGCTGGGCGGCTGGCAGCACGATGAGACGCTCGCCGCGATGAAACTGGTGCCGGGCGCCGGCGCGTCTCGACCGATGGACCGCTTCGATTTTGAAGTACGCAAGCGGATGCCGGGCGCCGGGCTCACGCCGCTGCGGGAGCTGGCCTCGGCCATCGACAGCGTGGACCACCGGCTGGAGCGCCTGCTGGAGCGTTTGACGGAACTCGACGGCTGGAGAAAGCTGCGGCGGAAGCCCGCTGATTGGGTCAAACAGCTCAACGGACTGCGTGCGCTCTACCATCCTTCGCGGCCGCGCGATGGCGTGGACCACGAGACGGTCCTCGAGTGGCGATCGCAGGCGCAGGCGCTCGATGCATTGGGAGTTGCGGCGGCGGAGGCAGCGGAATCCTTGGATGTGGCCGCGCAAATCTTGCTCGAGGAGTTCTGGCCGGCAGTCAAAGCCATGCTCCGGCTCACGCCGCTGCGTCTGATGGACCAGCGGCGCAATGTGGTGCATGTGCTCAGCGCATACGAAGCGCGGCAGTGGGAGCTGCCCGTGGTATTCGTGTGCGGACTGGTGGAAGGCCAGTTTCCCCGATACTATGCGCCTGACCCTTTTCTGCCGGAGCCGGCGCGGCGGCGTCTCCAGGAGCGCGGGCTGCGCATCCGGACAGCCGCCGATAGGGAGGACGAAGAGCGCTTCCTGTTCGATTCCACACTCCATCGCGCGACGGCTTCGGTCATATTGAGCTATCCGAAAAATGACGCGCGCGGCGAGCTGAATCTGCCGTCGCTGTTTCTCGATCCGAAGCAAACGGCCGCAGTAACCCGCCCGGTGCGCGTGCGAACCGTACCCGCCGACGCGGCCGCCACCGCAATCCCCATTCATTCGCCGGACCTGCTGCACGTTTTAGAGACCCAGCACGCCGAGATGGCACCCACGGCTCTCGAAACGTTCCTACAATGCCCCTTCCTGTTTTTCGGGCAACGCACACTGGACCTGGAAGGCGCGCCCATGCGTCCGGAGCAACGTCTGGATTTCCGGCTGCGCGGCAGCATCGTGCACCGCGTGATCCAGGAGTGGCTCGAGTTGCGCGGGCCGATCGAGCCGGTTTTTGCGCGCGTCTTCGC
>JASHOO010000057.1 GCA_030041035.1 Bryobacteraceae bacterium
CAGAGCCGCACGCCAGGGAGTCTTCTCAGGCAGGTGCCACGCGTTAGGGGCGTATCGCTGGATGTGCGAGGGCCAGGAAATATACGCAGACGTCGCTACCAGCAGGAAGATGATCTGGCTGCTTCCCAGCGTCACGCGAAGCGGTACCTTGCCCAGTCGCCGGCCCAGGCGCGCGGGAACGGCAACGAATGCGTGTAGGAACACTTCGAAAAACCGGCCCTTGCCGCCGCCCAGGCCCATCACCATCCCCGGGGAGATAAACACTGCGCCCGGCAGCAGAAAGCGCGGGTCGATATTCATCGGATAAGGCAGCGAAAAGGCCGCGGCCGCCAGCATGAGACGCCGACCCGGAGCACTGCGCAATGCCAGCACTGACAAAGGAGCCAGCAGAAATACAACGCCGAAGAATCCCCCGATAGTGAGTTTATGGATGAGCTCCCCAAAACTGTGCAGGTCGTACGTTCGCACGTATCGGCTCCACTGCTGCTCAAACTGAACCGTTACATAGGAGTTCGGAAACAGCCCGTTGAAAAACGGCGAGAATGGATTGCGAACCACGATCCAGTTTTTTACGAGCGGCGGAAGAATCAGCACAGCCGCGCAAACGCACACCGTCAGAACCGCCCGCAGCACCGGTTTCCGTGCGCGCCACAGCGTATACACGACCACCCCGGCGGCATAAGGAACCGCCATGAATCCCGTGTACTTGATGCCGAACGCGAATCCCGCCAGCATGCCGATGGGGACTAGCAGCGGCGCCTCCAACCCACTACGCCAGATTTCCAGGAGAGCGAATACCGCGAACACCGTCGTTGCCAGCGCCACGTCGTTGTACCCGGTCGAGCCGTCCATCCCCGTGAGCGGCGCCAGATAAATCAGCAAACCCCCGGCCGCCCCTGCCACCGGCAGACCCACTCGCCGCCCCCAGTTCAAAATCAGCCACGGCAATACGAGCAGGTACGTGTAATGCACCAGTGCCGCCGCGGAATGCCGCCCCCAGGCGAACGCGAACAAAAAGAGCAGTTCCAGACCTTCGGGCAGGCTGGCGTAGACGTTGTTGGTGATGGCAACGAAACCGTGCGCTTTCTCGTACCGCGCAACGAAATCCAGGTGATACGCCATGCCATCCGGACTGGTTTCGGGTGCCAGGGCCTGGATGAAGTAGAACGCGCCGAACACCAGCCAGAGGGCGATGAACACCGTCTTCCACCCACGCGATACCGGCGGCATCGGATCCCCGTCCGCCCTCCATACTCTCATGCGTAGCGCGGCCGCCATCACCAGCACGCTCAGCGCGAGCAGCACACCCCGATGAACCAGATGAGCCGCAGCTATCCCGTACATCGCGAGGCTCAGACAGGCCGAGCCGGTCAGGAACGCAAGTACGAGTCCCTCGGGGCGCGACAAACGGGCGTGCAACGCGCGCAGCAGCATCTGGCCCAGGCACCACGAGACACAGATGGTAAGTCCCCATCCGAACAGGATGTAAAAAAGCTCTTTCATCTGTAGCGGGGCAAGCCGTTAGTCCGAGATGGCACTTTCGCCGGGTACGATAGGCCGGGTCCGCGGCAACCAACCGCGCCGGGCAAAATAACCAAACAAAGCCAAAATTCCTGTAAAGGTAACAAAACTAATGACATCGGCGGTTCTGGACCGCGCCAGCGCTTTCCACAGCACACCCAGCACCGGCTGAGCCACGCACACCGCCCACACCGAGCCGTAAAAGTACCGCCGCTCGTGCCCCTCACCTTTGGTGGAACTCTTGACCCGCGGCAGCCAGCCCAACGCGCCCGCGATCCAAACCGCCGCGGCGAGCGGAAAGTACCCATATTCATAGAGTTGGCGCAGATACCACTTGCCCGTCGTGATGGCGATCGCGAGGCCCGTCCAGTTCAGTACCGCAAACACCGCCACCGCGCTCCAGGCAAAGGTGTAACAGACACGCCGGTACAGGGGATTGGGCCTATCCTCTGTGAAGCGCAGGATATAGGGTCTCGGCTCGACTCCCGGTAACCGGCCCCTCAACCCGGCAATTCCCGTCCCGGCCAGGACCACAGATAGCCAGACCGCCATTCGCCAGTCGAAGCCACGCTCGAACAGATCGAACGTCAACGGACCGGGCGCGATGAAGAACACCCAAATCCAGATCGGCCAATGGGCGAATCGGTAACTGATCTTGTTGCGCTCGCGCAGCTTGCGCTGGCTCGCCAACTCGACTTTGACGGCAGGACGCAATAGCTCCTCAACGGACTTTCCATTACAATACAAAGTTCCAGAATGGAACTTTCATGACAGCACCAAGCAACTTTGTGTAAACCACAAGACAACTATGTGCAAACACACTAATATCCTTGTCTTCACACTCGGCGCGATATTCGCATCCGGTCTGGCGGCGCAAAGCAATATCAATGTGCTGACCGACAATTATGATAACTCACGCGCCAACGCCAACCTGAACGAAACCATTCTGAGCACGCTGAACGTGAACGCCTCGCAATTCGGTAAGTTGTTCTCGCTGCCCGTGAACGGCGCCATTAACGCGCAGCCCCTTTATGTGCAAGGGCTTGCGATTCCCAATCAGGGGACGCATAACGTGGTCTTTGTAGTCACACACCACAACGACGTGTACGCGTTTGACGCCGACACGCAGGGCAGCGCTTTGTGGCACGTAAATCTGGGCCCATCGGTTCCCGGCACGGATTTCAATGTCGCCGATCTGACACAGATCGGGATCCTGAGCACGCCGGTCATCGATATCACGACCAACACCATGTACGTCGTGCCCTTCACCAAGGAAAACGGAAACCACATCTACCGTCTGCACGCACTCGACATCACTACGGGCGATGAAAAATTCGGCGGACCGGTGGTCATCTCGGCCACGGCGGCAGGGAACTACAATCTGGACAGCCACAACGGCCAGATCGCCTTCAATCCGACCACCCATCTCCAGCGGCCCGGCCTGGCACTGGTAAATGGCGTAGTTTATATGGGATTCGCTTCCCATGACGACACGGACGTCTGGCATGGCTGGCTGCTGGGTTACAACGCCGCGACGCTCAAGCCGGTAGCACCTTTCCTGGCAACCCCAAACGGTTATGGCGCGGGAATCTGGCAATCAGGCAGGGCACCGGCAGTTGATGACCAGGGGAATATTTTCGTAGCTACCGGCAACGGCAATACCGACTCCGAGAACGATTACGCCGAAAGCTTCCTGAAACTAAGCACTTCCACGGGTGCGCCGGTTCTAGCCGACTGGTTCACACCGGACAATTATGCGGCCCTGACGGATATCGACAGTGATCTGGGATCATGCGGACCGGTGTTGTCGCGGCTGGGCTGGTTGATCGGGGGCGGCAAGGAAGGGGTGGTCTTCGTGATGGAACAGAACCACCTGGGCCACCTGCAATCCGGTAACGGACAGATTCTACAGCACTTTCAGGCTATTGGCTTCGGCATCTTCAACCTGGCATTCTGGGACCGGCTGGGCGGCCCCATCCTGTACCTCCGCGCCAACGGGGATTCAGCGAAGGCTTTCCAAATCATCAACGGTCAGTTTCAGACCACACCCATATCGCAGACCTCGTTCACCGCGGCTTTGCCTTTTGACGGCATGGCGATTTCCGCTAATGGCAGCGCCTCATATTCGGGTGTCTTCTGGCTGACCTCAACCGGGAATGGGAACGAAGACGGGGCGGGCACGCTCCATGCTCTGAACGCGCTGAATCTATCGCAGGAGTTGTGGAACAGCAACATGAATCCGGCGCGCGACAGTCTGGGCATGCTGGCCAAGTTCACGGCGCCAACCGTTGTTAATGGAAAGGTTTACGTGCCTAATTTCTCGGGGAGCCTGATGGTGTACGGCCTTTTATCGCAGAAGACCCTGATTGGACAGGTAGTGAATGCGGCCTCGGGCTACGGCGGTCCGGTGGCGCCGGGCGAGATGATCGCGATTGACGGCGCGGATCTGGGTCCGGCAGCAGTAACGGACAATCCGGCGAGTGCGGCTCAAACCGGCAAGCTGAGCAGCCAGTTGGGCGGCACGCAGGTGATGATTAATGGGACGGCGGCGCCTCTGCTGAGTGCCAGCCAGGGTGAGGTTACCGCAGTGGTTCCCGATTCTGCCGCGGGCCAGTCCAACATTACGCTCGAGGTGCAATATCAGGGACAAAGCACGCCAAAAATGCTGGTTCCGGTGGTGGCGGTTGTCCCCGGCCTGTTTACGATGAACGGAGCCGGCAACGGCCAGGGAGCGATTCTGAACGAGGATGAGACCGTCAATTCGGCCGTCAACCCGGCCGCGCGGGGTTCGATCGTGGCACTATTCGGAACTGGGCAGGGGCAGACCGATCCAGCCTGGCCGGCGGACGAACTCGCCAGTGCACCCTATCCCCTGATCACGGGTACGGTCACAGTGAAGATCGGAGGCCAGACGGCGGATGTTCTCTATGCCGGCGCAGCACCGACACTGGCGGCAGTATTTCAGGTGAATGTGCGCATTCCAGAGGGGATCCAGCCGGGCAACGGAGTGCCGGTGGTGGTGAGCATAGGGAGCGCCCAGACACAACCGGGAGTGACGCTGGCGGTTCAGTAGTAACGGTTTTCTGGAGGCGCGCGTCTCGTGTACAATCAGCATTGGTTTTCATGAACATCCATATGGTTAGGGCAATGGTCTGTGGCATTGGCTTGCTGGTACTACCAGGCCTCCACGGGCAGGAATCATCTTCCACTCCGGTGCCGGAGGAGACGCCCACAGGCCTCCATCGGTTCTCGTTCGGCGCGGCCGTGGCCGGCTACCCGTTTAATCCGCTGCACAATGTGACCGACACTTTCACCGACACCACCCCCTCGGTACCGGCCGATTATTCGATTACTACCAGCAACAACTATCTGCGGATTGGGATCGGACCGATAGTGGCGTTTTCGGTGACCCGAAAAATCTCACTGGTCGGGCAACTGTTTTACCATCGCTTAGACTACACGCAGGTGACGCAGATTACGCAGGGCGCACTGTCGGAGGGCATCACGGCGAACAGCCGGGCGACGTTTTGGGATGTTCCGGCGACGGTGCGCTACCGCGGTCTGCGCGAGTCGGGGGTGTGGTCGCACCTCTACTTCGTGGCAGGCGGGGCTTTCCGGGATACGACCAGCATCAGGTCCAATACCCTGATCAATTTTCCGAACGGCACGAACTCGACCAGCACCGCGCCCATCGAGCCCTCCATCAGGACTGTGGGCGGAGGTGTGATAGGCGCGGGAATGCGTTTCGTCGACGATTTCGGGATCAAGGTGGAGCCGGAGCTGCGGTACACGCGCTGGGTGGGAAGGACATACGACGCGGAGTCGACACGGTCCAGTCTAAACCAAATCGAACTGGACCTGGCGCTCACGTTCTAGGTGAGGCGGACGCGCCCATTCGGGCCGCGGAACCTGCACTTAGGAGGGAAGCAGGACTCGGCTGCGGGCGATGGGCGGATTCCCCGACCAGACTGAGAATTCGGCCGTGTTCACGACAGAATACCGCGCACAGTTGCGATCGGAACTATTGGAATACGCTCGACGGGACAAGCGGCTCGGCGGAGCAGCGATTACGGGATCTGCCGCGGAGAACCGGGAGGACCGCTGGTCGGATATCGATCTTGCTTTTGGCGTCGTCGACCCCAGCCATGTCCCCGACATGCTATCGGACTTCGCCGCGCTTATGTACGACCGGCATGGCGCCATCTTCCACCATGATGTCAAGGCCGGGGCCTGGATCTATCGTGTATTCTTCCTGGCCGGTACGCTGCAAGTGGATCTCGCATTCGTGGCGCAGAGTGAATTCCGTCCCCTTGGCCCCACATTCAGGCTGGCTTTTGGGGAGGCGAAGGCTGCCAGCCCCTTCCCGCCGCCGGCGCCCAATGACGTGATCGGGCTGGCCTGGGTGCATGCACTTCATGCTCGAAGCTGTATTCTGCGCGGAAAATTCTGGCAGGCGGACTATATGATCAGCGCGGTACGCGATCATGTGATGACATTGGCGTGCATTCGGCATGGTCTTCCCTCGGCGCACGGCCGAGGAATGGACCGGTTGCCGGAATCGATTACCAGGCAATTGTTGAGGTCGCTGGTTCGTGAACTTGACCCGGACGAACTTTGGAGAGCTCTAGGAATTGTCGTTCAGAGCCTCGTGACCGAGGTTAACGGCGCCGACGGCCAGCTCGGCAAACGCGTGGCCGCAGAGCTGACAGAACTGGCTGTGAAACCTCCCCTTTAACTCGAGGCGAAAGCTCCTACGAAAGCATCCGGACGAACTTCGTTTGGTCGCAGCTCAGCCGAACACATACGGAGCCGGGCGCCAGGGCCTATTCGTACCATCGCTGTTGGTCAACAGGAACGTCCAGTGGTTTTTTCCCAATTGAGGCGAAGACGGCTGGCGTTAAAAGACAGGCAATTCTGTAGGAAACTGTCCAAATCAATTGGAAGCTAAAGGGGAAATGTCGTTCATTCTAGTAGCCATATCTATGGCGGCAAAAGTGCCAATGAGACAACCGCTTTAGCGGAGCGCGGTTCGCTTCGCCTTGAGTACGGGACGAAACAAGTGGAGGCAACATTGAAATACAACGTCTTGTCTTTAACAGCACTTGTGATATTCGGAATGGCCGGTTTCGCCCGCGCTAGCAACATCATTACCATCGACGGCTCGGATGGAACCGAGCTTCTCGGTCCGGGCAGCACGGGCTACGACATTTCGGCTGGCGACGAATACCTGGCCCAGGAGTGGACTCAGGCGAGCGCCTATACAAACGTGTCGATTTCGGTGGCTGTAGGGACCGACGACGGATCGACTGGAACCGGAGAGGCATTTCTCATGAACGAGATCGGACCGGCGGCGACGGGGATCAATGAACTTGCTGAGGGATCTTTCACCATCCCAGCCGGCGGAGATTCGCTCGAGTTGCTCTTTTCAGGTCTCAACCTGCCCGCGGGGTCCTACTTTCTGCTGCTCGCGGACCCGACCGGAGACGGCCTTGACTTGTGGCGGTTCACCAGCAATAGCAACGTCACAGTGGGCGCCGGAGTCACCTACGACGGGGGCCAGTTTTCGACCACCGGTGCGGCATTCATTCCAGCCAACACCTTTGTTCCGTATAACGACACTGAATTCAGCGGCCGCATGCAGGTAACCGGAACCTCCAGCGTTCCCGAACCCAGCAGTTTGATCTTACTCGGTACCTGCCTATTAGGTGCTGCCGCCTTGCGCTTAAACCGGCGGAACACCGCCGGCAGGCGCTGAAGTCCGAATCGGGCGAACGATCTGATTCTGAAGTCGCCGCTAGGCTGAAGTTTGTCCGTACAGGGTGACTTCATCACGGCCGACGGTAGCTCCTCGAAGCCGTAAGCAGTAAATTCCCGAGCCTGCGCTGGAGGGAGATGTGTGAACGCCAGCGCCTCAAACTCTACCCCCATAAGAGACGAACCGGACGGGCAAACGCCTTAGCAACTCCCCCGTAAATCGCGACGATATAAAGGGCTGACGGGCGAAGACTGTGAGCATTTTGATTGTCGATGACGAACCGGAGCGGCTGAGCCAACTCGAAACGCTGCTGATGCGGGCGCGGCGATGGAACATCGTGGCGGCGCCGTCAGTGGCGGATGCAGTCGTCATGGCGGAAGCGGGCGGGATCGAGCTGGTACTGACGGATCTGATGGGCATGAGGGGATTGGATCTCTGCGGGCAGATCCGGAGGCGGCCGGAGTTGTGTCACATACCGGTGGTTGTGCTGATTACGACGGACGATCGCGAGCATCTGGGGCGGATCTACGGAGCGGGCGTGTGCGATTACGTCATCAAACCGGTGCACCTTGAGGAATTGATGGCGCGGGTACAGGCAGTGCTG
>JASHOO010000507.1 GCA_030041035.1 Bryobacteraceae bacterium
CAGTACGAGCAGGAACTGATTCGCGAGGCGCTGAGACGGGCGGACGGCAACAAGAGCCAGGCGGCGCGATCCCTGGGGCTTACGCGCAACGCGCTGCGCTACCGGCTGGCGCAGATGGGACTGGAGGCGGAAGGTGGTCCGGAGAAAGAATAGGACCAGTTACCCTGGCGACGACCAGACCGAGGCTGCGCGGCGTTCTTCGGAAGGTTCCATGCCGCCTTTGAGGATGGCGCGCGCGGCGTTATAGCCGGGGGCTCCCATGACGCCGCCGCCGGGATGCGCGCCGGACCCACATAAATAAAGGCCGTGGATGGGGGTCCGATATCGCGCCCAACCGGCCACGGGGCGCATGACGAACATCTGATCGAGGCTCATTTCGCCGTGAAAAATGTTTCCGCCTGTGATGCCGAAGCGGCGCTCGAGATCGAGCGGCGTTAACACCTGGCGCGCCAGCACGAGCGACCGGAAGTTGGGCGCGTACTCCTCGACGAGGTTGAGGACGTGATCGGCATAGGCGTCGCGGATGTCATCCCAGTTCGCATCGTGAAGCGTATAGGGCGCATATTGAAGGAAGATGCCCATGATGTGATGGCCGGGGGGCGCGAGCGAGGGATCGTACATGGTGGGGATGGTCATCTCGATCATAGGGCGGTTGGAGGGCCGGCCGTACTTGGCATCATCCCAGGCGCGCTCGACATACTCGATGGACGGGCAGATGTGCATGGTGGCGCGGTGCTGCGGGCCGGCGCCCGGCAACACACGAAAATCGGGAAGACCCGAGAGCGCCAGGTTGATCTTCAGCGACGTGCCTTCGGTCCGGAAACGGCGGATGGACTCGCGGAATTCGGAATCGAGTTCGCTTTCCTGGATTAAGCGCAAAAAGGTGATGTGGGGATCGAGGTTGGAGGCGACGATGGGAGCCTCGATTTCCTCGCCGTCTTCGAGGACCACACCGCGCACGCGCCTGTTGCCGGACAGAATGCGCTGGACTGGCGCATTGACGCGGATTTCGGCGCCGTGGCTGCGTGCGGACTCAGCAATGGCTTCCGAGATCGCGCCCATGCCGCCGCGCACGAATCCCCAGAGGCCGCGCTTACCGCCGACGCCACCCATGCAGTGATGCAGCAGGATGTAAGCGGTGCCGGGCGAGCGCGGGCCGCCGTTGGCGCCGATGACTCCATCGGTGGCAAGCGTGACCTTCACCTCGGGCGATTCAAACCACTCGTCAAGAAAATCCGCAGCGCTCTCGGTGAAAATCTTAACCAGGCCGACCATCTCGCTGCGGCTGAGCTTGAGCATGCGGGCCGAGAGCTTGAGATATTCAACAAAATCGCCCAGACGGCGCGGCGGGAAGTCGGGCGGCGTAGTCAGTAGCAGACCCTCGACGAACCGGGCGAGCTCTTCGAGGTGCTGTTCAAACCCCGGGTACGTTTCGGCGTCGCGGGTGGAGAATTTGGCGATCTCGTCGAGCGTCTTGCGCTCATCCTGCCACATGAAGAAATGGCGGCCATCGGGGAACATCGAGAAAAATGCAGGGTCCTTGGGATCGACGATGTAGCCGAAGCGGTGAAGCTCGAGCTCGCGCACGATGCGTTCCTGCAGCAGGCTGGCCAGATAAGCGGCGGTGGAGACGCGGAAACCCGGCCAGATCTCTTCGGTGACCGAGCAGCCACCCACCATTTCGCGGCGCTCGAGCACCAGAACCTTGCGGCCGGCACGAGCGAGGTAAGCCGCGGTCACCAGGCCGTTGTGGCCGGCCCCCACAATGACGACATCAAAACGATTGGCGCTCATGCCGGGATCTACGTTAGGGCTGCCGGCGGAAAGCGATCACGGCGAGCGGGGGCAGCGTGAGCACGATGCTGTTGGGCCGGCCGTGGCACTCGACCGGCTGGGAGTGCATGCCACCCATGTTGCGCACGTTGCCGCCGCCGAAACACTCGGCGTCCGAATTGAAAACTTCTTCGTAAATGCCGGCAACCGGCACGCCGAACCGGTACTCGTGCCGTACGACCGGCGTAAAGTTGCAGCAGAACAGCAGAAAATCGTTGGGATCCAGGGCTTTTCGCAAGAAGGCGATCACGGAGTTTTCGACGTCGTGAAAGTCTACCCACTCGAATCCGGTGTAATGGAAGTCGATTTGATAAAGCGCGGGGTTTCGGTGATAAAACTGATTGAGCTCGCGCACAAAGGTCTGGAGCTTGCGGTGGTAATCGAACTGGACCAGGTCCCAGGGAATGCTGGAGGCGTAGTTCCACTCTTCGTATTGGCCGATCTCCGACCCCATAAACAGCAGTTTCTTGCCGGGATGCGCGTACATGTAGGCAAGGAACGCGCGTGCATTGGCGAAGCGTTGCCATTCGTCGCCGGGCATCTTGCTGAGCAGCGACCGCTTCCCGTGGACCACTTCGTCATGCGAAATCGGCAACATGAAGTTTTCGGTGAACGCATAGAGCATGCTGAAGGTGATGCTGTTGTGGTGGTGCTTGCGATACACAGAGTCCTTGCTGAAATACTCCAGCATGTCGTGCATCCAGCCCATGTTCCACTTCATGGTAAAGCCGAGACCGTTCAGATAGACGGGGCGTGAGACGCCGGAGAAGGCGGTGGATTCTTCGGCGATCGTGACCGCTCCGGGAAACTTATGCGCCAGTTCATTGAAGCGGCGGATGAAATCGATGGCCTCCAGGTTTTCGTTGCCGCCGAATTGGTTGGGGATCCATTCGCCGGCTTTGCGCGAGTAGTCCAGGTAGATCATGGAGGCCACGGCGTCGACCCGCAGGCCATCAATGTGATATGTCTTCAGCCAAAACAGAGCGTTGGAAATGAGAAACTCGCGGACCTCATTGCGGCCGTAGTTGAAAATGAGGGTGCCCCAATCGCGATGCTCGCCCTTGCGCGGGTCGGCGTGCTCGTAGAGCGCGGTGCCGTCGAAAAACACCAGTCCGTGAGCGTCTTTGGGGAAATGGGCTGGGACCCAATCGACGATCACCGCCAGTCCGGCCTGATGGCAGCGGTCGACCAGGTACATGAAATCCTCAGGCGGGCCGAAGCGCGAGGTGGGCGCGTAATAGCCGATGAGCTGATAGCCCCAGGACCCGGAAAACGGATGCTCCATGATGGGCAAGAACTCCAGGTGCGTGTAACCCATGCCCTTGGCATAGTCGACCAGGTTGTGCGCCAGTTCGCGGTAAGTGAGAGCTTCGCCATGCGGGCCACGCAGCCAGCTCTCCATGTGAACCTCGTAAACGGAGATTGCTTCGTGTAACCAGTCCCGCTGGCCGCGAGCCCCCATCCAAGTCTGATCACTCCACTGATACCTGTCGAGATCGGCAATAATGGAAGCGGATTTCGGCGGCATTTCGCAATGAAACGCGTACGGATCGGCTTTCAGCTGGCGGTAGGCGCGAATTCGGGAACGGACGTTGTATTTGTAGGCGCAACCTACGCCGGTCCCTGGCAGGAAGATCTCCCAGATGCCGCCATCGCGCACGCGCATAGGGTGGCGACGGGTATCCCATTGGTTGAAGTCGCCGACAAGCGTCACGGCCTCGGCGTTGGGAGCCCAAACGGCGAAGCGTGTCCCGCGGACTCCCTCGATCTCGATGAGGTGCGCTCCCAGCATGGCATAGGTTTCCCAATTGGTGCCTTCGGCGTGCAGGTGGAGCTGGAAGCTGGAGAGCAGAGGCGGGAAACGATAAGGATCTTCCAATTCGACTGATTGGCCGTCGTACAGCTTGACGCGGATGCGGTAAGGCTGGTGCTCTCCGTCGAGCAGAGCCACGTAGAAACCTTCTTTGTGCCGCTTGGCCATCGGGCACGTGGCTTCGCCAATCACGATCTCGGCTGCCATCGCTTGCGGCAAAAACGCACGCACTTCCCAGTGCGGCTGGCCATCGCGTCTCTGGACGATGTGCGGCCCGAGCACGCGAAACGCGTCGCCATGATATCCGCCGACGATTGCTTCAATGTCCGCTACTGTCATGCGAGCCTTATATTATGGCAGGGATGGCGGGGTTCCACGAACGGCCGAAAGCGGAGCTGCATTTGCATCTGGAAGGATCAGTCACGCCGGAGCTGATGCGGGAACTGGCGCCGGAGGTTTCCGCTGAGGAGATTCGCGGGCGATTTGCATTCCGCACGTTCGCCGGTTTCCTGGAGTGCTACAAGTGGATAGTCGAGCGCCTGCGCTGCCCGGAGGATTATGCACTGGTAGCGCGGCGCTTACTGGACTCCCTTGCGCAGCAGAACGTTCGCTACGCCGAGATTACGATCTCGGCGGGCGTGGTGCTTTGGAAGAAGCAGGAATTCGCGCCGATTTACCACGCCGTCCACCGGGAGGCGGCGCGTTCAACTGTGACGGTCCGATGGAATCTGGACGCGATCCGGCACTTCGGCGCGGAGCATGCGATGCGCGTGGCGGAACTGGCTGCGGAGCAAGTGGGTAATGGCGTGGTCTCGTTTGGTATTGGCGGCGATGAGGAGCGCGGGCCGGCCGAATGGTTCACCGACGTGTACAAATTCGCAAAAGCCGGCGGATTGCGGCTGACGGCACATGCGGGCGAGACGGCCGGTGCGGAATCGATCTGGGCCGCTTTGCGATTGGGCGCTGAGCGCATCGGCCACGGGATTCGCGCGATCGACGACGCGGCCCTCCTGCGCCACCTGCGCGATCAGAACATTCCGCTGGAGATTTCGGTTTCCAGCAATGTGGCGACGGGCGTTGTGGACTCGCTGCGCACCCATCCGTTAAGGCGGCTTTACGACGCCGGCGTGCCGATCGTACTCAACACGGATGATCCCGGATTATTCAACACGACACTCGAACGCGAGTACGATCTTGCAGCGAGCGAGTTGGGGTTTTCCGAAACGGAGCTGACGCAGATTGTCGGGAACGGATTTCGATACGCATTTGCCGATTCGGCCGGGCGGCCTTAATCCCGAATCGCGGCAGCCGCGATCTGCGCGATATCCAGCAGCTTGGGCGGCTTCTCTGAAACCTCGGCCAGAGCGTCGCGAAACATCGACTGGCAAAACGGGCAGGCCACGCCCACCGTGGTAGCTCCGGTGGCCGCCAACTCGCCCGCCCGCTCCTGATTGATGCGCTTCCCCTTTTCCTCACCCAGAAACATCTGACCGCCGCCCGCGCCACAGCAGAAGGAGCGTTCCCGCGCCCGAGGCGGATCGGTCTGGTTCGCAAATTGCCGGATGACCGCGCGAGGCTGGTCATAGATGTTCCGATAGCGGCCGAGATAGCAGGGATCGTGATACACGACCGATTCACCAGCGCCATTGGCCGCGGGCAGCCGGTCGCGCAGCCGCGCCAGCAGCTCGCTATGGTGCTCGATCGGGATTGTTGCTCCGAATTCCTTCCAATCTTCTCCGATCGTGCGCACGCAATGCGGGCAGATGGAAACCATCTTCTTTACGCCGGACTCGCGCAGATGTTCGATGTTCGGCTCCGCAAGCTGAGAAAACAGATAATCGTTGCCCAGGCGGCGGATGGGGTCGCCCGTGCACTTTTCTTTTCGCAGCACGCCGAAGCTGACCCCCAGATGCCGCATGATGCGCACCAACGCCAGAACGATTTCGCGTGCCTGTGGATCGTAAGCGCCCATGCAGCCGAGCCACAGACAGTACTCCTGCGTTCCATCGTAAAGCGGCAATTGATTCTTCTCGATGAATTTCTGTCTTTCGCTCGAGGAAAATCCCAGTGCGTTGCCGTTGCGTTCCAGGGTGAGGAACAACTTGCCGCCGTGTTCGTCTTCCCATTTGCCCGTGTTCACGGCTCCGCGCCGCAGGCCGATGATGATCGGGAGATGCTGAATCCCGACCGGGCAGGCGTACTCGCATCCGCCGCAGGTCGTGCACTGAAATGCGGCTTCCGCCGAGAGATGCTGGCCGAACAGGGGCTGCTCCGAACGCGGGCCGAATTCGTTCAGATAGCCCCGCATTCCCAGAATGACCTCCTTCGGATTCAGAACTTTCCCGGTGTTGTAGGCGGGGCAAAATTCCGTACAGCGACCGCACTCAACACAGGTATAGGCTTCGAGCGCGACAAGCCGGGTGACGTCCTTGCCTGCGTTCAGACCGAAATCCTCGTCGCCGGCGAGCGGCGGAATCTGGCTGAAGCCGTCGCGGCGCGCGAAAACCGTTGCCGGGCTTAACACCAGATGCAGATGCTTGGTGTGGGGGATGATGGGCAAGAACCCCAGCAATGTCAGGGTGTGCAGCCACCAGTCGATGCGCTCTCCGACAGAGCCGGCGGGAAACAGAAACATCCCCAGGTAGGTCACCATCAGCAGGAAAATCAGGAGGGCGATCACGCCGGATTCACCGGACACCTTCCCCAGCCAAACCGGCCGCACGAGAAACCGGCGCGCCGCCAGTCCCGCAATCGAAATAGCCACCAGAACCGCGAAGATCGCCACAAAACCGAAGTAAACCTCCCCGAATGCACTGTCGCGCGGGATCAGGGTCACGCCGAACCCGGCCGCCAAATGATTGACCGTAACGAGCGCAAATGCACAGAATCCCCAGAAGACAAAAGCGTGGGCAAGGCCGGGAAGCGGGCGGTCCAGAATCACTTTGCCTTGCAGCAGGACCTCCCAGATAAATCGCCCGACGCGCGGGGCTAGGGGACGGAGCCTCCACGTTTGATCCGGCTTGGTATCCCGGATGATACGAACGACGCGTTGGAAGCGGAACCAGAACGAGTACGCCGACGCACACAACAGCACCACCAGGATCAGCACTTCGGCCAGTGAGGGCTGCATCGTTACCTGATTAGCCTACCACCGGAATGTGCGAAACCACGCAGTTGATAGAATGGGGAATTTCGGAGGATTCTCACACATTGCGAATCATTGTATCGGGGGCCGCGGGATTTGTCGGCTCGCACATGTGCGACCGGCTTTTGGCTGAGGGCCACACGGTAGTGGGACTCGACAATCTGCTGACCGGGGCCGAGAGGAACGTGGCTCACATGGCGGGGCATCCGGCTTTTCGTTTCATCCGGCAAGATGTAACCCGGCCCGTGGAACTGGATGGCGTCATCGACGCCGTGGTTCACATGGCATCCCCCGCCAGCCCCCGAGATTATCTCGAACATCCCATTGAGACATTGGATGTTGGTTCGGCGGGTACGCGAAATATGCTCGAGCTGGCACGAGCGCATCAGGCTCGGTTCCTTGTCACCTCAACTTCGGAATGCTATGGCGATCCGACTGAGCATCCACAGGTCGAAACGTACTGGGGCAACGTGAATCCGGTGGGCCCGCGCTCCTGTTATGACGAAAGCAAGCGTTTCGCGGAAGCGCTCACCATGGCGTATCACCGAACCCACGGCGTAGAAACCAACATCGCGCGCATCTTCAACACTTACGGCCCGCGTATGAAGCTGAATGATGGCCGGGTGGTACCGGCTTTTCTGGATCAGGCGCTGCGCGGTGAGCCTATCACCGTGTTCGGCGACGGCTCGCAAACCCGCAGCTTTTGTTACGTGAGCGACTTGGTGGACGGGCTTTACCGCCTGATGCTCTCGGACGAGCGCTATCCGGTAAATCTCGGGAACCCGCAGGAAATGACGATCCTCGAATTTGCCGAACGCATCCGGCGCCTGACGGGTTCGAAATCCGGCATCATTCATCATCCGCTGCCACAAGACGATCCCAAACAGCGGCAGCCCGATATCACAAAAGCGCGGCGTATTCTCGGCTGGGAGCCGCGCGTCGCGCTGGATGACGGTCTGCACAAGACCATCGAATATTTTCAGAAGCTATAAGCCGGCCTGCGAGTCTAATTTGGGAGGGTACGAATGCGGATTGGAGTCTTTGGCACCGGTGATGTCGGGCGCTCGCTGGCCAACGGTTTTCTGAAGCTGGGGCACGAAGTGAAGATGGGTTCCCGGGATCCGGGTAATCCCAAGGCAATGGCATGGTCATCAGAGGCGGGGCCGCGTGCTTCGGCGGGCGTATTTTCGGAGGCTGCGCGGTTCGGCGAATTGGTGGCACTCGCCACACTATGGAGCGGCACAGAAAATGCCTTGCGACTGGCCGGAGCTCGGAACCTGGCGGGGAAGATCCTCATTGACGCGACTAACCCGGTTCTGTTCGCACCTGGCGCGCCGCCCTCGCTGGCGGTTGGTCACACAACTTCCGGCGGGGAGCAGGTCCAACATTGGATGCCGGAGGCGCGCGTGGTCAAAGCATTCAATACGGTCGGACACGCGCACATGGTAAATCCGCAATTCCCCGGCGGCCCGCCTGACATGTTTATCTGCGGCAACGACCGGGCGGCGAAGAGCACGGTAACCGAGATTCTGACCGGGTTCGGATGGGGTACGATCGACATCGGCGGCATCGAGGGTGCCCGCCTTCTTGAGCCCATGTGTCTCCTCTGGGTGCTCTATGGCATCCAGAACAACACTTGGAATCACGCATTCAAATTGCTGAGAAAATAGTCACCAGGAATGGCAGGAATGAAAGCGGTGCAAATCGCGCAGGCGCGCGGCGCATTCGAAGTGGTGGAGCGCCCGGTTCCTGAGCCCGAACCCAACCAGGTGAGAGTGCGCGTGGAAGCGTGCGGCGTTTGCCACGGCGATCTTGTCGCCAAAGAGGGCTTTTGGCCCGGCATGATCTACCCGCGCGTCCCCGGGCATGAGATTGCCGGGCGCGTTGATAAGGCCGGCAGTGGCGTGACCAACTGGAAGCCTGGCGATCGCGTCGGTGTGGGCTGGCATGCAGGACATTGCTTCGTGTGCGAGTCGTGTCGATCGGGCGATTTCATCAACTGTGAGCGCGGCCAGATCACCGGCCTGACGCTGGACGGCGGTTATGCCGAGTTCGTGGTCGTGCCGCAGGAAGCGCTGGCGCGCATCCCCGATGGTCTCGACGCTGAGGACGCGGCTCCGTTGGTTTGCGCCGGGATCACGACGTTTAATGCCCTCCGCAACAGCGGCGCGCGTCCGGGCGATCTGGTGGCGGTCCAGGGCGTGGGAGGCCTGGGACATCTTGCCGTTCAATTCTCGAACCGCATGGGATTCCATACGGTCGCCATTTCGGGGGGCAGAGACAAGGAGCCGCTTGCCCTCAAGCTGGGGGCGCAAGAATACATCGATGCGGCGTCGGTGGATCCAGGCGCGGAATTGAGGAACATGGGAGGTGCGCACCTGATCTTCTGTACGGCTCCCAGCGGCAAGGCCATCACTCCGCTGATTGCTGGGCTGAAACCGCGCGGCAAACTCCTCATCGTGGGGGCTGCGACCGATCCCGTTCCAGTCATCGCCACCCAACTTCTCAGCGGACGCTCCATCGCCGGCTGGCCCTCCGGTTCGTCGAAGGATTCGGAAGACGCCATGAAATTCAGCACTTTGACCGGTGTGAGGCCGATGATTGAAACCTTCCGGCTGGAGAAGGCTGCTGAAGCTTACGAGCGCATGTTGGCCAATAAGGTGCGGTTCCGCGCCGTGCTAACCGTGGCCTAGGCCGGCTGTCGCCGCGGATCACGCCGAGACATCACCCGGGGATTGGGCCTTGCTCTTCAGATGATCGGCGATTCTCTTCGCGATCTGCTCCGAGATATTCTCCTGCACCGCAAATATCTGCTCGGTGGTGCGTTCGTAGACTTCAGACCAGAGCAATCCGCCGTCGGCCCCGTCGATTAATCCTGCTGAAACACGCAACCGGTTGCCCTCGGACCGCACACTTCCTTCTACCAGCGCATCCACTCCTAGCCGTTCGCCGATGCTGCGAATATCGTCTGTCTTACCCTTGAAATGAAACGCCGAGGTGCGCGACATGACGCGCAAACCAGGATCCCGCGACAGGACATGAGTCAATTCCTCGGTGAGGCCGTCGCTGAAGCGTTCGTTTTCACTGGGACCGATGTTGACGAACGGCAGCACCACCACCGATCGTCGCGTATCCGCGCATCCACCATTAACCGGCGCGGGCAGACGCGACGTTTGAGGTGCCGTCGCGGTCCGGAATCGAAACATCGGTACATACCCGCCGCAAGGCAACTCGATCACCACGGAATCGCCGCGACCCTCGGTCTCGTAATAGAGGCTCAACTTGGAACGAAGCCGCCGCGCCTGCACGCGTACAATCGGATCTGTGCCTGGGTTGAATGTTTCGCCGCGATCGAAAACCGTCACACCGATCAGATATTCCTTCAGGCGCACGGAGCGGTTGCGCAGCTTTTGCTCCACGGCAAATTGAAGAAAGCGGCACAACTCTTTGGAACGGGCAAAAATCCGGCTCTTGAGAACGCGATGCAGTTGCTGATGAACGGAGTCCGGGGTCGGCGCCGCGGGTGCCGCACCGGCGGGAACGCCGCCTTCGCGTACCAACGCTGGAGTCTCCGTTGCAAGATTGGACATGGCTGTGCGCGTCCCGACCTTCAGCTCGCCAGAATGGTTTCACGCAGCCGTTTGGGGAGTTCCTGCCGCTTGTGCCAGCGCAGGAAGGCGTCCACCAGGCGTGGATCAAACTGCTGGCCCCGCTGGCGGGCAATCTCGGCCAGCGCTTCCTCTTTGGACAGGGCGGCGCGGTAAGGACGGTCGTGCGTCATCACATCGAAGGCATCGGCAATGGCGACAATACGTGCCGCAACCGGGATGGCCTGCCCTTCCAGGTTGGCGTAGCCCTTGCCGTCCCAGTGCTCGTGATGATAGAGCGCGATCTCCTCGGCCAACTGCAACAGCGGCACCTGCGTCCCGGAAAGAATGCGACCGCCGAGAGAGGCGTGCTGCTTGACGTGCTCGTACTCTTCCGCCGTCAGCTTGCCCGGTTTGCGCAGAATGGCATCCGGCAAGCCGATTTTCCCAACGTCGTGCAGCGGCGCGGCCAGCCGGATCATCTCTACCTGCGCCTTGGGCAATCCGGAGGCTCGCGCCAGTGTTGCCGCCAGCTCACCCACGCGTTTGGCATGCTCGCCTGACGGATCGTCACGGTACTCCGCGGCCAGGGCCAGCTTCTGGAGGATCTCGATGCGCGCGTCCTCCAACTCCCGAGTCTTTTCCCGCACCTGTTCTTCGAGCAGATGCTTCTGGTCTTGCAGGCGCAGATGCAGAAACCGCGTCTCCAGCAGGTTCTTCATGCGCAATAGCACTTCGGTCGCATCCAGCGGTTTGTTTAAGAAGTCCTTGGCGCCGCTACTGAGGGCTCGCTGCTTGGCTTCCGCATTCATCTCGGCTGTGAGCACCAGAATGGGCAGATAAGCGCCCTCCGGTACGCGCGGGCCGATCTGCTGCATCACCGAGTAACCGTCCAGATAAGGCATCATCAGGTCCAGCAGGATCAGGTCGGGCTGAAACTTAGTGAATAGCGGCAAGACCTGGCGAGGATCGTTCGTACTGACGAAGTTCGTAAAGCCCGCCATGCCGAGCAGGCGCTCCAGCAGCAGTACATTCGCCTCCTGGTCATCCACGATAAGAATTCGCGCGTTCTTCAAGGTTTCTTCTTTGATCATTTCGAATTGTCCATTCCGCTGAGGCAGGTGTCGAGCAGTTGTAGGAATCGTTTGATGTCGAGGGGCTTGGGCAGGTAATCCAGCACACCCATGGACTGCAAGCGCTCGATGCGCCCGCGCGTTGCGTCCGCGCTGATCACGATAATGGGAGTGTTCTGCAACGCCGGTTCCTGCCGAAGCCCATGCAGCACATCTTCTCCGGAAATATCGGGTAGGTGCAGATCCAGCAGGATCAGGTCGGGCCGGTGCTCGCGCGCCAGGTCCAATCCCAGCCGGCCCTGCATCGCGGCTACCAGCTTCACATGCGGCCGATGCACGATGATGTGCTCGATCAGCGTGATGTTCGAGAGGTTGTCCTCCACATACAGTACGATGCGCTGGCGCTGCTGCTGGGACGGGCGCACGGGCGCGGCCACCGCCGGCATCGCCGCCTGGAGTTGCGTTACCGGATCCTGCACCAGCGGCAGTTCCATCCAGAACGTCGCACCGCGATCCGGATTATTCTCCGCGCCGATTGAGCCGCCCATCATCTCGAGCAGCCGTTTCGACAAAGCCAACCCCAGCCCCGTGCCTTCTACTCCGGTTTGCTCCGCTCCCAGGCGCTCGAACGGTGTGAACAGCTTGGGCAGGCTCTCCGGCTTGATCCCCGGTCCGGTATCCCGCACTTTGATCTTCAGACGGCTGCCGTCGATCTCCTCGGAAGCGATGGTCACGGTTCCGTCGTCGCTGTTGTACTTGATGGCGTTGGAGATCAGGTTCAACAGCACCTGTTTGAGGCGCTGCTGGTCGGCCATCACATAGCGCCGCCGCTCCGTCCCTCCCTCGTCGCGAAGCAGAATGTTGCGCCGCACCGCCATGGGAGTCAACAAATCCAGCGTCTCTTGTATAGCCGAGCTGACGAGAACCGGTTCCGGAGATAGTGAAAGCCGGCCGGCCTCGATGCGCGAGATCTCCAGCACCTCGTTGATTAGCCCCAGTAGGTGCTGGCCGGCCTTCAGAATCTGGGCCACTGCCTCGCGTTTATCCCGGTCCAGAGCGCTCATTTCCAGCAACTGTGCAAACCCGAGAATGGCGTTTAACGGTGTCCGCAGCTCGTGGCTCATGCGCGACAAAAACTCGCTCTTGGCGCGATTGGCCTTTTCGGCCTCCTCCTTGGAGCGGCGGAGCGCCACTGTAAGACGTTCGCGCTCGGTGACCTCATTGGCGAGCAATTGCTCCGCCAGGCGCCGGTCCGTCACGTCCAGCAGCACGGAGCGGATGCCGGTCACTTGCCCGGCCCGGTTGTAAATCAAACTGTCGTAGATCTCCAGAATCAGGTAGCCGCCGTCACGCCGCAGAAAGTCGCGTTCAAAAGGTGCCGGGGGCTCTTCTCCCGAAACCTTGCGCCGTACCGCTGCCCGGCTTTCCTCCTGCTGGTCCGCAGCTACGAACTGCCACACCGGCTTCCCAACCATTTCCTCGCGCGTGTAGCCCAGCATGCGGCACTCGGTCTGATTGACCCGCCGCAAGATGCCCGCTGCGTCGATCTCGTGGTATGCCACCGGCGCCAGTTCGAATAGTTCGCGGTACGCGGAATCAAATTCTGCTGTATTTCGCGAGCCGATCAGGTCGTTGGGAACTGTAGGCAAAGGTCCAGAGGGCGTGCTGGTGGGGAGCATCTTTCAATCTTTTACAGCAAATATATGGTATTTGCAAGTTATATAAGGGAAAAATACCTCACTAATCAACGATAATGAGGAGTTTCATCGAAACAATGTGCATCGTCCGGAAATTGGCCATCGCGCGTTGCCGGCAGCACCAAATCTTGCATGAAACTATTGATTCATCTGGGCAGTGAGTCAACTCGATCCCTACACACTGCAGAACGTGCTTGCGGTAAGTCCATGTGTTTTACGGTAATATTTTGTAAATGTACGGGGAATTAACTTCGAGTAACGGAGCGCTAGTAACTAATCATAATTCCATAACCAAAGAAATATAGACTCTGGCAAATTCCAAACCCTAACATGGTTGTGGGAGTTCTGTCCCACCCATGGCCGCGCGCGTCGTCGAGGCAATCAATCAATTCTGGTCCGGTCGGTCCTTACGCACCAAGGCGTTGGCGGTGCTGCTGCTGCCATTGCCGATCCTCATCGCGGCTTCTGCCGCCATGTACCGTGCGCAGCAGGGCGAGCAGCAGGCCCGCTCCTGGGTCCAGCACACCTTGGAAGTGCGCAGCGATATTCAGGAAGTCCAGGTCCAGTTGCTCGATGCGGAGGCATCCGCGCGGGACTTTCTGTTGACCGGAGATCCTTCCGCGCTTCATCCCTACTGGGAGTCCAGGGAGGTTTTAGGCCCTTTGGTAGAACACCTGGGTCTCCTGGTCGAGGACAACCCGGCACAGTTCAAACGCGTCAATGAAACCCACGAACTGGTCCGGAGCGAGTTGGATGGCTTGGCGGCGCTATGCCAGAATGCCGCAAAGCTCGGCAGGAATGTGCCGGCCGCCGTTGGCAGCATCGAGGTGTTCGACGGGGGACGGGATATTGCCAGCCGCCTGCGCGGCAAACTCGTGTCCATGCAGATGGAAGAGGACCGGCTGCTCCAAGCCCGCTCCGAGGCCGCCGAAAGTGCCCGCTTTCGTCTTTGCACGGTTTTGGTAGAGAGCATTCTGCTGGCGTTGTTCTTTCAGCTCGCTGGCGCCTTACTTTTGACCGGCACCCTCTCCCGCCAGATTCGCGCCCTCGAAGCCAACGCAAAATTATTCTGTGAAGGTTTGCCCGCGCAGCCGTTCGTCCCGGACACCCGCGAGGCGCAGAGCCTGGAGGCCGGGTTGCGGAGCGCTGCCGCACGCCTGACTCAGCACGACCGCGAACTTCGCGAAAGCGAGGAGCGCTTTCGCGCCTTGCTCAAGGATGCCCCCGTCGCCTGTCACGAAATCGACCAGGAGGGCCTTATCCGGCACGTGAATCCGGCCGAGTGCACACTGCTGGGCTATCCGGCCGAAGGAATCCTCGGTAAACACGCCTGGGATTTGGTCAGCCCGGAATCGAGGGACATCGTGCATCGCAACATCCTCGACCGCCTGGCCCGGGCGCGTCCAATGACGCCCTACGAGTGCGATTTCGTCTGCTGTGACGGCTCGCTCATCACCGTCGAAATCCACGAGAGCCTCATTCACGATAAGCGGGGCGCGGTCGCCGGAATGCGTTCGGCGCTGCTGGACATCACCGCTCGAAAAATGGTGACTATGGCGGTGCGGAAAGTCGAGCAGTACGCCCAGGAGTTGCGCACCAAAAACGAAGAGCTTCTCCTGGCGCTCGGTGCCGCACGTGAGGCCAGCGCCACCAAGGGAAAGTTCCTCGCCGCCATGTCGCATGAGTTCCGCACTCCGCTCAACGGGATCATCGGGCTCGCCGAACTGATGTTCGACTCCGTCGCCGGTCCCGTCTCGGAGGAACAGCAGGAATACCTCGGCGATATTCTGGCCAGTTCCCGGCACCTGCTCCACCTCGTCAATGATGTGCTCGATATGGCCAAAGTCGAATCCGGAAAGATGGAATTTCGTATGGAGCCTGTGGAATTGGCCCCCTTGCTCCACGAAGTCTGTGATGTCCTGCGAATCCTGGCGGAACGCAAGCGCATTGGCGTTTCCATCGACGCCGCCGACGTGGATCGCGTGGTGACGGATGCGTCGCGTCTCAAGCAGGTCGTCTACAACTACCTTTCCAACGCCATCAAGTTCACGCCCGAGGGGGGCACCATTCAGTTGCGCGCGCGCTGGGAAGGTGGCAACGCTTTCCGCATCGAAGTCGAGGACAGCGGAGCCGGGATCGAGCCGGCCGACGTGGCCCGTCTTTTCGCCGATTTCCAGCAGCTCGACAGCGCCAAGTCGGGCGTCGGCACGGGACTTGGCCTCGCCCTCACCAAGCACATCGTCGAGCGTCAAGGAGGAACCGTCGGAGTCCAGAGTCGCGTGGGCGCCGGCAGTGTTTTCTTTGCAGTGTTGCCCATCAAGCATCCCGCCGACTCCGCGGCATTGCACCCGGGCAAGGAAATTCCACGCGCCGGTCGTAACACACCGGGAGGTGCGATTGTGACGCCGATTCGCCCCGCTCCCGCCAAAGAGATGGTGCTGCCCCGATAACCAAAGTCAGTGGATTTTTCCGGGAAATTGAGTGCCTTTTTACCGTTAAACGCCGTGAATTTTACTTCCCCCGATGCTGCCAGGAAAAATACAATGAGATCGCATGTGTGGCGCTCGGCAGCGAAGCCCGCACGGCCCCGTGGCCTGGCTTCCAATATCGGCTCACTGGGGGAGGATGACCAGTGTCTAGCAATTCGGTTCTGATCGTCGATGACACGCCCGTGAACTTGAAGCTCGTGCGCGTCCTGCTCTCCCGGCAGGGGTTCGAAGTGCGCACGGCCAGCACCGCCGAGGAAGCCCTCGAGATGGCGCAGAGTTTTCGCCCAAAGCTGGTCCTGGCTGATATTCAGCTCCCCGGAATGGATGGCCTCGAGATGACGCGGCGCCTGAAAGCCGCTCCCGAAACACACGATACTGTGGTTTTGGCGCTCACCGCTTTCGCCATGAAGGGCGATGAGGAGAAAGCTTTCGCCGCGGGATGCGACGGCTATATCACCAAGCCCATCGACACCCGCACATTTCCTTCGCTCATTCGCGAATATATGGCTAAGAACGGCGATGCACCTGCCATCGCGCGTTCGGTGGCGCCCGCCGCAGCCCCCACCGCCTCCGCCGGTACGCCGAACCCGAACCAGGAAACCCGGCAGGCGTTCTTGACCGCAGGCATACAGCAAAGCGGAAAACTGATCAGCAGTCTTGGATCCGGTTTCGACACCATGGAGGCGCTCTCTATTGTGCGGCAGTGGGCCGGAACCGCCGCCTCGGTTGGCCTTTCCGAGATCAGTCATTACTCGCGTGAGCTGGAAACCCTGCTGCAGCAGAACGGCCGTGGGTCCATGGTGCGTACGCGAGAGCTTCTGGTGCGGCTGGCGCGGGCATTCGCCGAAGGCATCGCCTGACGCTTCGCCTACACCTCCTCAATCTTCCTGCGCCCGACGCCAACGTTCGATAAGGTTGTCTCGCTAACTCTTTTCAATATTGTGTGGGAGGTGCGCCTCCAAGCACACTAAAATCTGACTGGCTTCGCTCCACAGGCGGACGCCATTGAGTGCAGACGGGGAAACTTGCCACCAGTTCGGAAGCAACGCGCCGAGCAGAGCGCGTTCCGGCCACCTGGGATCTGACTGGCGGCCGTTACAAAGTGCGAAACAAACTGAGACATCGGCTGGGATCTGTCGGAGGCGCCATGGTGCTAGCCGCCGTATTGTCCTCCGCCCAGTCCACTCCCCCTGCTCCTGATCTGCGGACGATTACCGCCATCGCCGAAGCTCATCGGCTGACGCCTGATGAGGCGCGGCGCGGCTATCCCGTTCACCTGCAAGCCGTCGTCACCTATTTCGAGCCGAC
>JASHOO010000508.1 GCA_030041035.1 Bryobacteraceae bacterium
TCGGCGTGTTCTTCAAACGTCTAAACGCCCACGGTGCGCTGTGGGCGATGATCGTCGGCTTCGCGCTGGGCCTTTTCCGGATGGTGGTCGATACGCCGGTGACCCTGGGGCTCGAGGGGTTTCAAAACGGATACTCGGAAGGGTCATTACTCTGGATCATCAACAATATCTACTTTCAATACTTCAGCGTACTGATCACGATCGTCTCGGCTGTGGTGATGGTCGTGGTAAGCTATTTGACCGCTGCGCAGAACCCCGCCAGCATCAAAAGCCTCACCGTCGGAACCGCCACCGCCGAGGACCTCAGCCGCACGCGGGCGAGCTGGGGTTGGAGAGAGGTGGCGGCCTCCGGAGTGGTACTGGCGTGCATTTTAGGTGGATATCTCTACTTCCGCGGCTAGTTGCCGGGGTGATTGTGGCGCCACTTCCAGTAGTCTGTCTGTTCGTCCTTGCTTCGCTTGTTGAAGTCGCGATAGGGTTCGTGCTTCTCGGCGAGGTATGTCCGGTAGTAGCGGTCTTCGCCAGGACCCCAGTGGTGGTAATCGTGATACTCCGCATCGTAGTACTGTACATGCGCGGCGCAACCTACAATAGCAGCAGGTGCGGCAATGGAAACTACGAGGAGCAGGGAACGCAGCCAGCAAGTGGTATTTTTTTTCATCGTGTGGTCCTCCCGGCGGGAAGGCGGCAACTGAAGCACCACTGTGATGAAAATCGCTTTTCTACGTAATGATGCCCTTGCGCACGGCGTAGAGGATCAATTCCGGCACGTTGTGCAGGTTCAGCTTTTGGAGGATGTGTGTGCGGTGGGTTTCGACGGTATAGACGCTCAGGTTCAGAACCGCGGCTACTTCTTTGTTGGTTTTGCCTTCCGCGAGCAGTTGCAGGATTTCGCGCTCGCGCGCGGTCAGTAATTCGTAAGTGTCCTCGACATGCTTCTGCTCGAGCTGGCGCATGTAATCTTCTACCAGGATGCGGCTGATGGCGGGGCTGAAGAACGATTTCCCCTCGCTGATGGCGTGAATGGCGGCGATTAGATCGCCTTCCGCCGAATCCTTCAGCAGATAGGCGCGGGCACCCGCTTTGAGTGCGCGGATCACATAGCTTTCATCCGAGTGCATGCTGAGAATCACGATGGCCGCCTCGGGACGGGAGGCGGTGATCTGGCGGGCGGCCTCGATGCCGTTCAGATTGGGCATGGCGATGTCGAGCACGACCACATCGGGCGCGACGGATTCGGCCAGGCGCACGGTTTCACGGCCGTCCGAAGCTTCGCCCACCACCTCGAGGTTCGGCTGGCGTTCGAGCAGCAGGCGCAAGCCGTTGCGCATGACGGTGTGATCATCGGCCAGCAGGATGCGAATCGGACGTGTGGCAGTTTCAGGCATTTTGCACCTCCGGAGCACGCTCCGCGGCCAGTTCCTTGGGAACAGGCAATTCCACCTCCAGCACGGTACCGCGCCCCGGCTCGGATTTCACCTGGAAAGAGCCGCCCAAGTGCTGCACGCGCTCCTCCATGCCGACCAAACCCAGGCCGCGCACGCGGCGCGCATCGAAGCCCCGGCCATCATCCTGGATCGAGAGGAGGATGTGGCGCGAGGTCTGACGGACGCGGATGCGCACCGAGTGGGCCTGGGCGTGGCGGGCGCAGTTGTGGAGCGCTTCCTGAACCACGCGATAGACGCAGGTATTGTGGTCGTCGGGCAGGTTGTCGGAAACCTCATCGGCTTCCACGCTCACGGCCATGCCGGTGCGCTTAGAGCTTTCGCGCGCCTGCCACTCGAGCGCCGGCACCAGGCCGAAATCATCCAGCATGGAAGGACGCAGCAGCAAAGACATATTGCGCGCCACCTGGACGCTGGATTCAGCGAGCTTGCGGATGGATTCCAGGTGTCGCTGCAAGGGTTCGAGATTGCGCGGCACCACCGCCGCCAGATTGCCCAGCTCCATCAGAAGCGCACTCAACGACTGTCCCACTTCGTCGTGCAGCTCGCGTGAAATAGCGCGCCGCTCCTCCTCCTGCGCCTTCACCAGGCGCGCCGACAACTCCTTCAGCTCATTTTGCGCGCGCATCACCAGTTGATACCGTGCGGCCGATTGCCTTTCCAGCCGCAGAATGTGCGACGCCGCCACGGCCGCCAGCACCAGGCCCATGCTCAGCGTAGCCGCCAGCATGACCAGCAGCCGCCGGCGGAAGCGGCCGAACATCTCCTCCAGGCGCTCGTCGCCGCCGTTCAACTCCTTCTCGTTGAGGGCCGCGATTCTGTCCGCCAGATCCAGCACCGCGGCGCGGCGCGGCAGCAATACCCGCTGCACAAACGCGTACCCTTGCCGGCGCCTTTGCTGCGGGGACCACCGCAGCGCCGGCTCCAGCCCGTCCCAATAGGCCGTCAGCCCGGCCTGCAACGCCTGCACCGGCTCAGCTTCTCCGGCGGTGAGCGATCTTCCGTAAGCGTCCATGGCCGACGCCATCTCGCTCCGGAGAGTGCGCAGACGCCCCAACTCGTCGGCGGCGCCGGCGAGCTCGGGGTCGAGCAAATAGTCGCGCACCACCGTACCGGAAAGGTATAGCGACGAGCGGATGTGCTCGAGCGCCCGATTCCGGGTCAGAAACACCTGGCGGATCTGCACATTCCGCGATTGTATTTGCCGCAGCACCTGTATGGCGTCGAAACCGCCGACCGCCATCAGCGCCAGCAATCCTCCGAAACCCGCCAGCAGGACAAGCCGCGTCCTCGATTGCGCCACCGGCTCCGCTGGCCCCATTCCGTCTATGAGTTCATCCGCTATGAGATCAGTCTATAAGAACCCGCGGCCGCTGGAAAATCAATGGGCGGCGCAAAGTGTCCTGTGCCTTGTTCAGCGCGCAGCCCGGTTGCGAAGCCACGCAAAAAGCCGACAATCTCAGATGCCATTCCTTTCCTGATTTCAGAATAGGAAGTCGGGGAAGAGGGGAAACATACCGCCGGTGCTGTATTTATCTGCCGGTTGGCAGGGGGCGCTAAATCACTGGGCGCAGCTGGGTTTGGCCTGAATCCAGTGCGGGCCGATCGCGTCCAGCTCGATTTCATCCACCGGGCCGCCGACATCGCTCTTATTGGGAAGATATTGAATGGTCAGCTCGACCAGCCGGCGCGCTTTGAACCGGTCAAACTCGCGCCCGCTCAGGTTCAGTTCCTTCCAGTGCGTGCGTTCTGCGATCGCGCGGGAGGTACTGCCGTGGTCAAACTCAACCGCAATTTCGCTCTGTCCAAGCCCGAAGTATTGCGTGGCGGGACCATGTCCGTTCACCGTGGTCTCCTGGTGAGACAGGCCGGGAGCACTCTCGGCGGTGATCTTGCTGACGTGAACCCAGGTGCTTCCGTCCTTATCGATTCCCGCCAACACTCCTGCTGCGGCGACGTCCTCATTGGAACGGGTATAGGCCAGTAGTTGGGCGGGCGGGACGCGGGAGAGCCGGCGTATCATCGCTTCGGCCCAACCGCTGAGCGCGGATGCGCCATCGGCGCTGTCCATCCGGCTGGTTTGCCGGTTTCGGATGAGTACGCGATCCATTTCGGTATCGGCAGCCCAGCTTCGATCCGGATCGGTGACGATGCCGGCGGCGGCAAATAAAGTGTTGCCGCGGAGCGGGGCGATCTTGCAGTAGGTATCGTCGACGCTGGCCACATCTGTTCCGTTGGAAGCTCCCACCCGGCTATCGGCGGCGAAGATGATGTAATTCCCGGCCTGAGCAACGATGACGATGGTTCCGGCGGTGACGGAGTGTTCCGCGCACGCCGGTGGCGAGGGGGCCAGAAGAAAGAAAAGGGCAACCAAAAACAGTGCAGCCGTTGACAAACCGGACTCCTCGCCGAGATTAGCATGCAACGGGGATGGGCAGGCGCGCCGGCTGCGATGGCACTAAAAAAGGGAGCACCCGGGGATGCTCCCTCGAAACGCAGAAGCAACGAGGCTAGAAGTAGAACTTCAAAGCCAATTGCATGATGCGCGGGTTATGCGCGCCGCTGGGATGCAGGAAGTTGCTGTCGAGGCAGCT
>JASHOO010000509.1 GCA_030041035.1 Bryobacteraceae bacterium
TTCCGCGACTAAATTTGAGGATTACGTGGAGGGCGTTTACAATCCAACGGCAATGCCGCTGATGGCCAAAAGTACACAGGACCGCTACCGAAGTGTGATCTCGAATTACCTGATACCTGCGTTTGGGCAGGACTGCCTTCGCGATGTCTCTCCCCTGAGCGTGCAGCGGTATTTCGCGGACATGGCGAAGTCACGGCTGTCCCACGAGTCCAGGGATAAGGTCCGGGATGTGCTTTCAAGCATCCTGGGATCAGCCGTACAGTATGGGTTCCTTGTGACTAATCCGGTTGATGGGCTGAAGTTGCCTCCCGCCAAGAACTGGAAGCGATCAAAGCCGTTCATCACGCCGGAGATGTTCACGTCGTTGCTGAGGCTCATACCTGAACCGTACGCAACGATGGTCTTCGTCGCTGTTTATGCAGGGCTAAGGGTGAGCGAACTGATCGGCCTGAGATGGCGGAACGTTGGCCAGGACTCCATCACCATCGAGGAGCGGTATTGTCGTGGTGATTGGGGATGCCCGAAAAGCGAGGCGAGCAGCGCCACCATTCCCGTTAATCACGAGGTCATCGAACGGATTCATCGGTTGAGGATCTTGATGGTGGATGTGAAGGCCGGCTCTGGAGTGCGGAGGTACCGGGCTGTGAAATCAGACGGCCCGGATGATCTGGTTTTCCAGTCGTTGGTGAAGGGTGGGCCGATGAGAGACAACAACATTCTCACCCGGCACATAAAACCGGCAGGACGACAGCTCGGCATCGGCTGGGTTAACTGGCAGGTGCTTCGGCGTTCGTTCGCCACATGGCTGAAGATGGCGGGTGCGGACGTGAAAGATGCGCAGGGGCTGATGCGTCACTCCAGAGCGAGCACCACTCTGGACATTTACCAGCAGTTCGTACCAGAGTCGCAGAGGAAGGCTGTGGAGAAGCTGTCAGAGCTAACCGCGGCGAACAGGTTGAATTAAGTGTTCCAAATTCTTGTTCCATTCCTGTTCCAATAACAGGCTGGTTGCGACGATGGAAAACGCGGAAACAGGTCGAAGAATCAAGTACATAAGAGCGGCTGACTACAGCCCTGAAAAGGCTGGCGTCGGCGGTTCGATTCCGTCCCTGGCCACCAGAATCAATCACCTACAAGCCTGCATGTTCGACTTTGGTTGCAATTGGTTGCACTTTCGCAACACTTTTTCCTATCCCGGACACCATTACTGCACCACACACTCCCCGGCGAGTGCTGTCAACTTGCGTACCGCCTTGCGCTGCGACTCCGGAACCAACTGCTGATACACATCCTGAGTCGTGCTCGCACGGCTAAAGCACCCGCCGACGGCGCAGGACTAGCTTCGACGGCGGGCGCACTGGCGAGGGCTGTGAATTGGACCGGGGGCAGCTTGGGTCCACCGAACATGCCCCCGGTGCCTCCCGGACCGTTTATGCCGGCGACGGCGGTTTCCACGGCAGTCAAATTCGCCGCCGTCAAAGTTGAGCCAGCCAGAATTGCCGACACCCGGCGATTATTCGTGGAGCTGGGGATTGAAGTGGCCGAGGGCCACTATCTATAGATAGAGAGGATTAGACCAATGGGAAGTCCAGCAGCGCGCATTATTGCGGATCAAAATATATGTCCCTTTTGCAGCGGGCCCGTAGCACACGTCGGCGGTCCGATTCTTCCGGCGGGCTGCACGACCGTGCTGATCGGTGGCTTGCCCGCGGCCCGCTTCAACGACACGGCTTTTTGCGTCGGTCTGCCCGCCATCATTTGTACTGGCTCCCAGTCAGTCTTTATCGGCGGCCTGTGGGCGGCGCGCGTGGGTGATAAAACATCCCACGGCGGCGCTATCGCGACCGGCTTGCTCACGGTTCAAATCGGAGCCTGAATGAGCGCAGCAGTCATCCCATACGAAAGCCAAGTTAATCCGCAGACCAGCCGGATGTGCGGTGCGGCGTGTTTGAGCATGGTTTATCGCTCTTTCGGCAAAGAGATCCCGCAGGGCGAAATCTGGCCAGCGATTGCCAAACAGGCCGCGTCCGGCAGTCTCGCTTCAACCACTCATCTGATGGCTCTGGACGCCTGGAACCGGGGCTTCTGTGCTGTGGCCATCCAGGCGCGGCACCCGTTGCAAGCCCTGCGCCTCTGTCGGGAGTGGGGTATTCACGCAGTCCTGAACCATCGTTTGCGAAGGGATGCAACGGCGGGCCATTACTCGGTTCTGGTTGATCTGGATGACAAGAGCGTCGTCTTGCACGATCCGTTTTATGGTCCGGCGCGCCACCTATCCCATGCCGAACTGCTGGAATTGTGGCAGCCGTACTTCCGCAACTCGGAAATCTTAGGAAACGTCTTGATTGCAATTGCTCCGAGACCGCTGGCGACTTCTGCGTGCGAGTTCTGTCACACCCAGACGCCCGCCCATGTCGATTGCCCGAGGTGCCGACAGCCCGTCTGCCTTATGCCCGGCGCCCTGCTCGGGTGCATGAGGGATGGTTGCATCGCGCGCATGTGGAATTACCTCTGCTGCCCCTCCTGCGACTGCATGTGGACCTTTAGCCTGCACGGGACGCAAGCCGGGGCATCGGCTTCCGGCAACGGTCCCGGTCAATCACCGGCCCCACCGGCGTCTGCGAAATGCGCAGATCCTTGGAAACTCGACCGTCTATTTGCCGAACTCGACAAGTTCAGTGCTCACGTCCTTGCTCTGCCGGTGGCAGCGAATCATGCGGAACTCAAGCAGCAGCTCGATTTCATCACAGGCAGCAAGCAGAAACTGAAGCTGGCGCAGGCCGAGGAGTTCGCCCGTCTCAAGTCGCGCCAGGATAAGTTGGACGCAGCGAAGGAGGCGGCGACGCAAAGGGAGGAAGCGCGCCGTAAGCGGGCCGAGGAGCGCAATACTCCAGCGCCGCCTCTGGATGGCAACGCTCTGGCCCGTGCTTTGTTGGTGAGCCTGGGTTTCGCCGATCAGCCTCGGACGCCATCCCCAATGTGACAACGCGCCGTCGGGGTTGCAGCGCGATGCAGTTCGACGAGTCCTGCTGCTTCTTGGATCGTGACGGCGGCCCCTTGCGGTTACCGCGTGGGTATCTTGGTGGATGAACCTGGGTAGTAGACAATTACGTACAAATCGTTCAACCAAGAGATTCGTGCCCTGGGAGCCGTTTCCAAAGAAGAAATTCCACTCGAACCCGTCGGCAGGTCTTTGATCATCGGCAGAACGTAAAGATAGTTCAGCGGTACGTTGGCCCCTTGAAATCCGGTGTTGAACGAAAAGCTCACAATTCCTGCTTCGGATCGGCGCACCCAGACGCGGACCAAGACAAATAGGGTTGGAAATCGTGGAACCGGACCAACCTTATTGGGCGGGGTGCGAACGTCAGTATTCCGTTCGCGAAGACCCAGCGAACGATAATAGAGAGATCCCAATGGAGTCTGTCGTTCGCCATTATTCCGTCCGAGTGTAACGAGTTGATAGTGGACCAGGTTCAAGACGAATCTTTATATAAATGCCCGAACTACTTCTCTTTGTCATCCGGTTCCTCCGACTCCTACTCGGCGGTCATCAGAACCTTGGCGAAGTACTTCGATTACTATCATTGGTCGCGGCCGCACTTAGCGCTTGGCAAGCAATGTCCTATTCCTCGACCGGTAAAGAGCACTGGACGGATTATCCGGATCCCACAACTCGGGGTCTTCACAACCGTTATGAACGCGTCGCCGCATGAAAACAGGTCCGGACGTATTTTTGACGAACGACAGAAGCCGCTGGTCTGCGTGGCCTTGGCGTTGGACCCGCCCACGGGGTAGGCTTGAACGAAGTACTCAAGGATATTCGTCTCCGCCTGGCAATCCATGTCTTGCGTGGCCATGCAATCATTCGCGAAATTCGGCGACGCCCACCAAGCAGATTGGTTGTAAATAATTCTTGAAGATTGCGGCTGCTGTAGAGTGGAACCTTGAGAGTCATCAAGGAGAACAAAATGGCTGTGCGAAAACTGTATCTTGTGGCACTGCTAGCGGTTTCACTCGCCGCTCAATCACCGGATCCGCCCGCCCAAGCCAGAACTCCAGGTCCCCCACATGGCCCAGTTCTACGATACGTGCGCGGCTCGACGATCAAGCTCCAACAACTCCTTGGTGAACAGGACAAGGAGCGCCATCAACCGACGCTGAGCCGCACAGTCACGCGATATGGCATCGCAGGCACCGACCTCGGCTATTCCTTCGAGCACGCGGGACATGTATATTTCCTCTTCGGTGATACCGTGGGACGTTTGCGCCGTGCTCTCGACACCATTGCAACGACTGATGCGCTCGACCCCGAGCGTCGCGTTCGGCTGGATTTCCTTACGGTCGGTCAAGACTACCTCACCATCCAGCCGCCAGGCATCAGCATGGGCGCTTTCGAAGTGCCCGTGACCGGCATCAGTTTAGGCGGCCAGATGTATGTGGCAGTCTCGACGAATCATTCGGGGGACCGAACGACGGATCGTTCCGTGCTCACAAAATTCACACCACCGGCTCGGTTCGAGCCTCTGCGCACAATCTCTCAGCTTCCCGAGGGGCATTTCGTCAAAATGGCCT
>JASHOO010000510.1 GCA_030041035.1 Bryobacteraceae bacterium
TCATCACACTGTTCGGACGTCCCACTTACGACCAGGCATCCGGACTCGGCAAGGACAAAATCGTGCAACTCGTCAAGGCGGAACCGGACCTGTGGGCTCAAGTCGCACCGATCGAAGCCAAATTCCGTAGATTCCTCGATGAATTTACGGGTTACGACGCGTGGATTGCAGAACAAGGAGCACTAGGCCAAGAAGCCACCCTCACGCCGCGGACGAAAAAAGTGTCAAGTATCTTCGATTAGTCGTAAGTATTATCGGCGTCTATTCTGTCGCGAGCCGTGCCCTCACCTGTCCGTTTGCGGCCCGTTCACCGCATATATAGATGCTCTCGAACGACCGTGCGCCGATGCGCCACCGACGCATTAGCGGGGTCTCGAAACGGGATGTCAAACAGGTGGCGACCCCGATTGAATCATGGACTAGAATGCGACTTCCTGGGCGTTGCTCACTCTAACAGATTTCTCGCCAAGAATCGAAAGCCGGGCTCGGCCGCCGCAGTGGTCCGTGACCGACTGCGGTCAGCGCAATTTGAGCGCGCTGCATCTCTGGGACGCTGAAGCGACGCACTCTTTGGAGCACTCAGCGAAAGGTCGCCCAAAGGATCAGCGTACAGGCAAACAGCACACAGGCCCAGATCCGATAGTCTGTTCCGCCCAGACTCTGCTCTACAGCGGAAGCGAACACGTTGCTCGCGACATTGTATTCAGGCGGTGGTGCAGTCAGAAGGCTGACCACAACCATCGTGATCGCTGAGAAGAACCACACCAGGATGGTTCGGTGGAGGAACGAGACCAGGTAGGGATGCGCCACCAGCGCCCAGCCCAAGTTCTGGTCGAGGAAGAGGAACAAACCAAGGCCAAACCCTGCCGCGCCTCCGGCAATTGCCCCTGCCGTGTTGCCGCGCTTCCAAAGCAAGCCGACGAAGATCACCGCACACAACGGGACACTGAGATACGCAGAGATCATCTGCAAGTAGTGCCAGATAGTGACCGAGAGTCCCACCAATGGGGCTGCCAGCACGCCGATCATGGCCATCAGCACGGTAACCCTGCGTCCGATGGCGACCTGATCCTGATCGGAAAGTCCGGGTTTCCAACGCAGGAAGAAGTCGCGGACGACCAGCGTGGCACTGGCGTTGTAGCAGGCGCTCATAGAGGACATGAGGATAGCGATGAGGCCGGCTAGCACCAGCCCGCGAAGGCCGACAGGGAGTAATGCGCCGACAAGGTGTGGATAAGCCATGTCGGCTTTTGGGAGATTCGGATAGAGGGCGTGGGCGATGACGCCGGGCAGTACCAGGATGAACGGGATCAGCAGTTTGAGGAAGCCCGCAAAGATGGCGCCCTTCTGGCCCTGGTCCACCGAGCGCGCCCCGAGGACGCGTTGCACATTGGTCTGGTCCAAGCACCAGTAGAACATTCCGCCAAACAAGTTGCCGATGAGGAATCCGGTGAAAGGAAGCTCGGAATCGAGCGGCTTCACCATATGAATGAGCCCAGGGTCCACGCGCGCCGTCAGGCCGCTCCATCCGCCAACGGTCACCAGCCCGACGATCGTCAGGACGATGCTACTAATGATGAGCCACGTCCCCTGCACCATGTCCGCGTATACCACAGCGCGTAGGCCACCCTTCATTGTGTAGAGGGCCGTGAAAATGGAGAGGCCGATCATGACTACCAACTGGTTCCAGCCAAAGAGCAGGACTAGAAGCAGCGAGCCCGCCCACAAATCGATAGCGTTCTTGGTAAGCACGTTCATCACGAGCAAATTGCCGGAGAGGAAGGCGCGCAGGCCCCATCCGAAGCGGCGCTCGAGGAATTCCGGGATGGTGTAGATCCTACTGCGCAGATAGAGAGGGGTGAACAGAGAGGCGAGAATGATAAGGCACCAGGCGGCCATCCATTCAAACCCACCGGTGACCATGCCGACGCGGTATCCGTCACCGGCCAGGCCGACCACATGTTCGGCGGAGATGTTGGAGGCCAGGAGTGACATGCCGATAAACGGCCACCGCAAGGCCCGTCCGGCCAAGAAGTACTCGGCGTCCGTTTGCTTTTTGCCCGCCGCGCGCAGAACCGCCCCAACAACCAGCGCCAAACTGATGATGATAATCACCGAATCGAGGATGCCTAACACTTGCGGAGCGCTCCGTTCTGTCAGCGAGTCCCTCTAATTCTATTCGCTCAGCGGAACTGGTGATTTCTGGCGATCACGGCCAATACTGCAGCGATCAAATGAATACAACCGGACTTCGCGCCCGCGTAACAGTAAGATCGCCCTCAAAGCATAACGGGCGTATCAAACCGCGCGGCAGTCGGTGCCAGATTGTGGGCGCTCACTCTTGCCGCAGTGTAGTCATGGGATCTACCCTCGTGGCACGGCGGGCGGGAATGTATCCGGCAACGAGGGCCACAGCCGATAGAACACCGGCTGCCAAAAACATCGTCGTTGTGTCGTGCGGCGTGAGACCGTACAACATTTGTTGAAGCAGGCGAGTGGCGGCCAGCGAAATCAAGATGCCAGCAACTAAGCCTGCAGACAACACTGCCATGAGGTCTCGCATAACGAGGGACAAAATCGAGGCCGGCTCCGCCCCTAGTGCCATCCGCATACCGAATTCTTTTTGCCGCTGCGTCACCAAATAGGTAAACGTGCCATACAGGCCAATCATCGCCAGTATTACCGCCAGTGCGCCAAAGAAACCCGAAAGAAGCGCCAATAAGCGCTCCTGGGCTAACGAATCGTTCACTTGATCGGCCAGCGTGTGGAACTCGAGAGGAATGGCACGATTCACTTCGGCGATGGCGGCAACAACTGGTACGATCAGTCGTGACGGTGGTATCGCCGTACGCAACAGCAGAGTGTCGCTATCTCCCAGCTCGGATAGATACTTAAGAGGCAAAAAAGCCGTGGGTGGGTTTTCCTCGCGGAGCGATAAATATTTGGAGTCTTCTACCAGTCCCACAACCTCGACTGGTTGAACGGGGAAGCCATCTAAATACGCCCTGCCGATCGGGTTCAAGCCAGGAAAGAACCGGCGCGCAAAAGTCTGATTGACGATGGCCACACGCGAACTTCCCATATCAGCGCGGGTGAAATTACGCCCAGCTAGTAATCGCATTCGCAGCGCTGGCAAATAGCCCGGCGAAATGTAGTCTTTGTAGACCAAGAACTTCGCGTCAGCATCCGACCAACCTTGATCAACCTTCGGCGTTTTCGTCCATTCGGTGTGAACGCCGTTGTCCACGCCCATATCGCCGGAGATTGGGGTGATCATCGAACGGCCGACTGAAAGGACGCCGGGCAGGGCGCTCAGGCGGCTTTCGATCGCCTCGTACGTGGCGGCCTGTCGGTCGATCGATATTTTTGCCGTCCGCAAATCAGTGTGCACCAGCAGGACATTGTTGCGGTCGAAACCGATGTCAAGCGTCACCAGCTTTACGAAACTTCTCAGCAGAAGGCCGGCAGCCACCAGAAGAACGAGTGAGAGTGCCACTTGTGAACCAACGATCCACTTGCGCACGTGAAAACGGAGCGACCGCCCGGCTTCCCCGGACTGGCTACCCCTCATCGCGGAACTCAGGGAAACCCGCGTCGAGCGCAGAGCAGGGAGCAGGCCGAAGAGAAGAGGGGTGAGCCCAGCGCCCGCAAGAACGAATCCAAGCATGCGCGTGTCGAGGGACAAGTCGAGGAAGACCGAATTCTGCGCAGTCGAGATGCTGCGCGCCAGCAAGGTTGTGGTCCAGCGCGCGAGAAGGGCGCCGAGCAGTGCGCCACCTGACGAAAGCACAACGCATTCCGTCAGGAGTTGGCGAACGAGACGCGTGTGACTGGCACCCAGCGCCTGCCGCACCGCGAACTCTTTATTACGCGCTAGGGCGCGAGCGAACATCAGGTTCCCGAGGTTGGCACAGGCGATGAGCAGCACAAGGCCGACTACGGCCATCAGGATTTCGAGCGGCTGGCTGAATTGGTGCCGTAAACGAGAAATACCAGACGCAGCGGGAATTGGCGTCAATGCGATCTTCGATAAATACTGGCGTTCCTCTGGTGAGGCGCCCTGCGGCATGAAGATCCTGGGCGAAATGGCTTTGAGCCGCGAGGTTAGCTGAGCCCTGCTCATCTCCGGATGGATGCGGCCTCCTACGTTCAGCCACAAAAAGTTGCGATTGTCCAACCGGGGCTTTTCTCCGTCGAAGATCGCTGTAGCGCAGATGGGCAGCGCCAGGTCGAACCTCTCACCCACTTCCATGCCGAAAAAGCCGCGTGGCGCAACGCCGATCACTTCAAAGGCCCGGCTGCGGAGAGAAAGTGTACTGCCGATGGCGCTCATCGCCCCACCGAAGTGATCCTGCCAGAAGCCATAGCTGAGTATGGCCACGGCTGGGCAGCCGCGCCGGTCATCCGAATCGGAAATCAAGCGTCCTGCAGCCGCGTTGAGGCCCATGGCTCTGAAAAATCCGCCGCTGACCCAGAGCCCATTGGCAGGACGCATCATCCCGCCTTGAGTGAGATCCAACCGATCCTTGTTGCTCCAGGCGAACGCCGCGGCGAAAACGTCTTGATGGTCACGTACTTGCTCCCACACCGGATTAGCGAAGGTGCTCGACTCATCGCTCCAATCCGGGGCGCGGTATTCGAGCTGCATCAACTCCTCAGGCCGCTCGACCGGCAGATATTTCAAAATTACGGCATCCACCAGGCTGAAAATGGCAATGTTGGCGCCGATGCCAAGCGCCAGAGAGAGTAGAGCGGTGAGCACGAAAGCGGGGCTGCGCCGAAGCGAGCGAACCGCGTAAGTGAGGTCGTGCCAAAGGTTTTCGATCAACGTGAACCGCCACAAGTCGAGCGCTTGTTCGCGGATCAAGGCGGCATTGCCAAGGCCGATCGGGTTGCCGTGTATTGCTCCCATATCGCGGTGAAACGCAAGCTCGGCTTCAAGATCCCGGTGGAGTTTGCGGCGGCGCAGCATCTTCAGAAAAGTGCGACGCATGTTTTCACCTCGCCAGGACGCGCTGAACCGCGGCGGACAGCCGGTCCCAAGTCTGTTGCTGCTCAGCCACCAGCTTTTTCCCTCGCCCCGTGATCTTGTAGTATTTGGCTTTCCGGTTGTTGTCCGATAGCCCCCAAGTCGAAGAGATCGCACCATCCAGTTCAAGCCGATAAAGTGCGGGGTAGAGAGAGCCCTCTTCCACGGTTAGAACGTCATCGGACAAGAGGTGAATGGTTTGAGCGACAGCGTAACCGTGCAGCGGTCCGCGCTGAAGGGCATGCAAGATCAGTAGATCCAGAGTACCTTGTAGGAGACTCGGCGAGGAGGATTTAGCCAATCGGTTGCCCTCCTATGATCATCTAGGGAAGTATTGCGCTAGCTCCCTAGATTGTCAAGGGGTCAGTATTCGATCAACACCCGCGAGGATTCCGACCGTCGCGCACGTACCGTTCGGGCCAGAAACGATCTAGGAACTTTGCCATGCAGCGCGACCCTTTGGCGACGGGCATGATCCATATTGAACGGCGTTAATTCGCAATAACGGAAGCTATCTGTGGTCCGAGGGCTGGTTGGTACGCCTCGGGCGATTCACGGACGGCGGGTTGACTGTCCTTACCAAACGAGCCATGGATGTGTTTGGGCGCGAGTAGCCATGCACATTCAGACCACGTTCCTTCGGCATCGCAAGCCGGTGTCGCTGGGTGATCACATTGATGATTGGCGGGTCTGCTGGCTCGGAGGATGGGACAAAGGCCGAGTCTTCTTCATCGTTATGGTCTGCCAGCTTCGTCGGACTCCTTGAAACAATCGTAATTGAAGCCACGGTCGGAGAACATGGCGAAGTAGTTTGGGGAATCCAGCCAACATCTGAGTTGCTGAACAAAAGCTAGCTTCCCCTGTTCATTTCCGCGCCCTTCTTCCCAATTCCGAACACCTTTCCATCAGGGAACCCTATCGCCACCGCAACATGCGATGGCATCTCGCTTGCCTAGCCTTTACCCTAGAACCTTCTCAACAGGACAAACACCGTGCCCGCTCTGACCCAGGACCTCCGCTATGGCGCCCGCGTGTTGCAGCGCAGCCCGGGGTTCACGCTGGTTGCCGTGCTGACCTTGGCTGTAGGCATCGCCGCCAACACTGCGATCTTTAGTTGGATCGACGGCATTCTCGTCCATCCCATACCTGGTGCGGCGCAGGGCGGGGAACTGGCGTCGTTCGAAACCATCACGCCCAATGGCGAATTCATCACCACCTCTTACCCCGATTACCGCGATTATCGCGACCACCTGCGCCTCGTTTCCGGACTGGCCATCTCCAGCCCCACAGCCGTCAGCATCGGTGAGCAGGATCATGCCGAGCGCATTTGGGGCGAGCTCGTCTCCGGCAATTACTTCGCGGTGCTGGGCGTCAAGCCCGTCGCCGGCCGCTTCTTCTCGCCCGAGGAGTACGGGGACAAGTTAGGCGGATATCCGGTCGTCGTGATCAGCAACAGTTTGTGGAAACGCAATTACCGTGCAGACCCTTCCGTTATCGGCTCCACCATCCGTGTGAACCGCCAGCAGCTCACGATCATCGGCGTCGCGCCTCCCGAATTCCGCGGCAGCATTCCCGGCCTCGGATTTGAAATCTGGACGCCCGTGGTCATGGCGTCCCAACTCAACCTCCTGCCCGATTGGTGGCTCGGCGACCGCAAAGCGCGCAACTTCATCGCACTCGCGCGTGTCAAACCTGGCGTCACTCTCGGGCGAGCGCGTGGCGAAGCTGCCTCCATCGCGAATCAGCTCGCCCACGCATACGCGTACCAAAACGGCGGCATGAGCGTGACTTTGCTGCCCCTCTGGAAAGGACACTTCGGTGCGCAGGGTATGTTGCTTGGACCCTTGCGCATCCTGATGGCTGTGTGCGGCGTGGTTCTGCTCGTGGTCTGCGCTAACGTCGCCAATCTCCTGCTAGCCCGCGCCACCGCCCGGCAAAGGGAGTTCAGCGTGCGCATGGCACTCGGCGCAAGCCGCATCCGCATGATCCGCCAGCTTCTCACCGAAAGCCTGCTCCTCGCCATCATCGGCGCGCTCGCTGGCATCCCGCTGGCGCTGTGGATCGGCCGTTGGCTCGGCTATCTCCTGCCGCCCTCGGGCCTGCCGCTGACGCTCGATATCACTCTGAACGCCGACATCTTCGCCTTCATCCTGCTCGCGTGCCTGGTCGTGTGCCTCGTTTCCGGATTGGCGCCCGCCATCAGCACCGCGCGCACTAGCCTGAACGACGCTCTTAAGGAAGGCGGCCGCACGGGAGCTTCCGGCGCCGGTGCGCAGCGCCTCCGCGGTCTCCTGGTCGTTTCCGAGGTTGCATTGGCGCTCGTCGCTCTCATCGGCGCGGGATTGTTTACCCGGAGCTTCCAGCTCGCTAGCCGCATACCGCCCGGCTTCGATCCGCATCGCGTGCTCATTTCGCATCTGGGCTTTTCTTCTGCGGAATATACCGCCTCCGAACGCCTGCGCTTCTCCTACCGTCTGCGCCAGCGCCTCCAGTCCCAGCCCGGCATCGCCGCCGTGACATATGCTGACGACATCCCCCTCGGCTTCGGCAAAGGCTCCTGGGAGGATGTCAAGATCGAAGGCTACGTCCCCGGGCCCTCCGAAAATCTGAAGATTTATCGCAACGCCGTGGCGCCTGGTTACTTCGATCTCATGCGCATTCCGTTGGTTGACGGCCGCGACTTCACCGAACAGGACGACGACAAACATCCCCCCGTCATGATCGTCAATCAGACTTTCGCCAAGCACTTCTTCCAAGGACGGAACCCCATCGGTCATAAGGTCTACGGTTGGGGCGACTGGTTCACCATCATCGGTGTCGCCAGGGACAGCAAGTACTTCGAACCCAACGAAGAGGCACTACCGTTCTTCTACGCGTCTGTCGGCCAGGTTTATCGCGTTGAGCGCTACCTTTGCCTTTTCGTGCGCGCCGCTGGAAATCCTAACGACGCGCTCGCGATGGTGCGGAATGAGGTTCGCGCCATGGACCCGAACGTCGGTGTTTTCGATGCCGCGCCGCTCGAAGAGTACATGGGCGCTTCACTCTACCCCGAGAAGATCGCCGCGATCCTGATGGTGGTGCTCGCAATGGTGGCGCTGACTCTGGCGGCCATGGGACTCTACAGCGTCATGGCGTATTCGGTTAGCCAGCGCACTTCGGAATTAGGCATCCGCATGGCGCTCGGTGCGCAGACGACCGAGGTCGTAGCGTTGGTTGTCCGCCAAGCCATGGTCCTGACGCTGGTGGGCCTCGCGATCGGCATCGCCGCCTCTTTGGCCCTGACGCGCCTTGCCTCTGGTTTGCTGGTGCAGGTCAGTGCCACCGACCCCCTGATCTTTGGCGGCGCGGCATTGTTTCTGGCCGCCATCTCGCTGGCCGCCAGCTACTTGCCGGCTCGCCGCGCCACCCGCATCGATCCTCTGATCGCCCTGCGGTACCAGTAGTGCCCGACTAATCGAGATTGACCTCCGACGGTGTTTTTCGGGCAGCAAAACTGTAGTGCGACAAGGGCGCGTTCACGCTGGAATTGAACAGCGTTATCGGTTAATATCGGTAGCGATTCCGTCGACCCAGTCTTACTGCCCTCTCGGCCTCTAGTGTCGCTTCAACGAACTGCTGATGCAAAAATTCAGCGTGTGGATAGTCCTCCGGGCGGGGCGGGCCCCCGATGCGCTCTCGCTCCTCCGCCACACGGTAGGCTAGCTCAATCCTCTCGCGCAGGCGCCGCTCAAATTCTGTTTCACGTGCGGGCGCAAGTCTTTCTTCGAGTCGGCGCAGTCGTCTGCTGATCGCTTTTTATGCCAACACCTTCACCGGGGAGCTCTCCACAAACCGATCCAGGGCCTCATCACTCAGCGCCTCCTGACCCTCACGGCTGTTTTCAAGCTGTACGACCTCAAGTAGCGTCCCATGTGGACAGAGCGTCCTCGTGCACGCTGCGTTCTCCAAGCCTGCCTCGCGGTCCATGCCG
>JASHOO010000511.1 GCA_030041035.1 Bryobacteraceae bacterium
AACTGCGACAAGGTCTTCTTGTGGCTCAGACTTGACCTCCATTCAGGAAACAGGGTGTACTTCCGGGCATAAGTCCTATTGCGTCTCCAATCGAGGAAGACTGGCGCTGGCAAGCGGGGAGCAGCGCGGGGTCCAGATTTGAGATCGCAAGAACGATTTTCAAGGTCTCAAGACGGCCTGCCGCTCGCCTGTGTTGACGCGAACGCCGACTTCCGACACGAATTCCAACCGGAATCAAGATTGACTTCACGCATAAGCGGCACTGCAGCATGGCCTCGAATACCTGGACCGACCTTGACGCGCCGTCAGCGATGACAGCCAATGGCAGCAGCGTATTCTCAAGTTGTTTAGGTCCCGTCCAGATCCTTTTGTTCAGTATTTATTTTTGGGGCGGAGAAACCCCGAGCCGTGGCTGCCTCGTTGTGGAATGCTTTTCCCCGCCTCAGCTCACAGTGACCCTGGAGCGCGAACAGCGCACCAGACATTGACGGTTAACTTCCGGATCGCCGCCGATCAAGATACAGGCCGAATAGGAAAACACAGTGGCCTTGTAGAGGAGTTAACTATACGACACGGTGCGTGTTTGTCGAGGGCTTCCCGGTGAAGGTATTGGCATGAAGTCAATCATTAGACGCCTTGGCAAGCTGGAGGGTCGCCTTGGACTTGCCGCTGAAACCGATTTCGACCGTCAAGTGCGAGCACGAATTGAAGCAGGACGGCGCCGTCTTGCGGAGGCCAAGGAGCGCGGTGAGTGGCACGGCTCAATACGGAACTGCGCGTGGGAAGACTGCGCCCAGTTGAGTGTGTTCGAGATCCTTCAGCGCGGGCGAGAGAGAGCGGCGCAAGGATAGAGGCTGATAATGTCGGATAACAGGACGTAGGCGCGTTTCCCGGTACCGATCCGGCGCTCAGTCCGGATTGCCGGTGATCCGATCGGAGCCGACCAGATCGGTGAGGCGGCGACAATGCGCTCCGATCAAGGTGACGCGGGTCGCGGGCCTGCGACTGGCGTGTTACGGGAATCATCCGGTCACCACGAGCAACATCAGCGCGAAATGCCGGCGTGAAACCGCCAGAGCGGTACCGAGGCTCCGACGAAATTCTGGCGGCACACCCGCGGCGCGCCGCCTAGTCTTGGTTAGTGGCGAACTTAGTGGAAGTTATACCAGTCGAAGAGGATTTGACCGGTGCCGATGGGCCAGCCGACCGACAATTCATTGTTATCGGGACCGTTGATGCCCTCGTTGAACATCGTGATTTGCTCGCCAAGGCCGGCCGTGCCCGGGTATCCCAACGAGCCGTCCGTGCGTATGTAGGCAGCGCCCGTCATGAGGGCATACGAGTAGTCGGAAAGCTCGGCTAAGCTGCCATTCACTAGTGGCCGCTCCGCGATCCATTCCACTTCGCTACCGTAGACGTATGTTCCGCTAAGCTGCGTATAGACAAGAACTTCCTGCAACTGGGTCCAATCCGAGATCCGAAAACTGGCGTAGGTGCCGTTCTCGTTGAAACCAGTTCCAGGGCCATCCGAGATCCAGGCCTCGACGTTCATCTGATCTCCGGGGTTGGGGTCGAGGCCGGCGTCCTGCATAGCCTGGTTCGGCAGAAGTTCGGTCCAGGTGGAATAGTTGGTGAACAACAGAAGGAAAACTGAGGGACTTCCGTCAGCGTTAGTCCCAATAACATTGATGTCCGCGGAATCCTGTTCCGTTCCAGCCTGCACTAGATCTTGGGGGCCGCCGTCGGTCGGGTCGCCGTCGATCCCGACCCAGAGGGAAGAATGGGTAACGTAGCCCGGCTCGTAAGCAACGAGCTCAGGCACGTTCCAGTTACTCGTCACCGCCATATAGCTTCGGTTCGCGCTGCGCAATTCGTAACCGCTCCAATTGTCAGAGGTGGAGGTACTCTCCTCGACCTTGCGCAGCCCGTGAAAGATGTCGGACCGGCTCACCGAATGCGATGGGAGCACGGTCATTGGCTGGGAGATGTGATCGAGCCACCTCGCGTACAGGTCAGGCGATGCCGTGGGATCGGGCCGCGTCGGATATCCCCGAGTGAGCAGGTCGTCATCGGAGAGCTGCTGCGCTTCTTCCGCCGTCAGCGCAGGCAGGACTTTGGATCCCTTAGGTGTCGGCATGACCGTCTGGGGCGCTGGCATACTGTCCGTTGGAGAAGAAGCGGCGCGCAACCGGATGGGATAAGTTGTGACCTTGCCCGCCGCCGCACAATCGAGTTGTACCTGCGCGTCCTCCTGCGACTCCTGCTTTGCCATCACGTGGACTTTAATATAGCCGTCGCCATTGGCAGAAAACCTCAGGGTGTGGGCGGCGTCGGTCACCCCGACCGCATGCAGATCGCACGCCGCGTCGGGCTGGGTATGCAAGACAATCGGGGTCTGGACGTTGGCCGGGATGGTGAAGCCCTGTTCCGCAGCGACCTGAGGTACAGGAGGGTTCTGAGCCAAGGTTGAAACTGCGAGGCCGAACAACGAAATCGCGGTCCGGGTCAGCGTGCCGCCCTTGTTCTTCCGCGAAGGGGATGTTACAGAGACGTTTTTCATAGAAGCTCTCCTTTTAGTCACAGAGGCAGCGCCAAGTAACAACGGGCTTTCACAGGATCTGAGATTCGCTGAAACACGAACCGGAAATATCGGCGTGCTCCTCCGAGTTAAACTGGCGATTGCCGCCTCATCTTCAAGGGCGGAAAGGGCGGTCGAAAACTGTAACCTCAGCGAAAAGTTTTCTTCTGCAGACCGATGGAAGTCCTCCTTGGGCCGGCATCGACGAGAAGGCCGTTCGGAGGGATACTACGGCACGGTCTCGGTGCTCGCAGCGGGGTAGCGATTGATTCGGTATATTGATTCCCGGCAAAGGCTCGCGAAGATCGAGGCTGGTTGGTGGAGGGCTGGCGCGGAAGGCGTTCAGGTTGACGTATGACGCCCGAACCGCCGAAGTGACCGCCCTCGCTCCGAGCGGATGGTCAGACACCCGGAGAAAGGGTGGGCGCCCAAGCCGGATCGGTACCCGGAAGTCCTTTCGGTTGTATCGGGAGTGCGCGCCCGGCAGAGCATTCCGTCACCACCATGACCACGACGAAGCCCCGGCAACGGTCCCAGCCACCGACCCAGTAAACTGCCAGCCATCGATTTGATCGCCCAGCGCTGCCGGCTTCACAAGCCGCAGAAACTTTGTTTGGATTTGCATGTGCCTTCTTTCCAGACACATGCATGGCTCGCCAGCTCGGGGCCGTCAATACATCAGGCCAGGACTTGTCCGAGGTCCGGAGCAGCAACGCTGCGTAAAGGCACGGAGGTCAGCTTGCGACTGCCCGGTAATCGCCTACGCTTTCTCTCCAGCCCGCCCAGTCCGGTGGTTCCATAGAAGAAAGCGGAGAAGCGAAGTTGACAGGTCGTCCAAAGGATGAAAGAGTTTTAGTAGAATTACTTCCGACGGTGTGGAACATTCCGGAACACTCCAACACCCAGACGACTCGGCGCGGAGAAACATCATGGCCGCTATTTCTCGGCGCCTCTGCGTCGCGGCTTTAATGTGTTTTTCAAGTAGCGCGATCGCGCAAGAGTGGCCGGTCTACGGCGGTGATCCGGGAAATTCGCGGTATTCGACGCTCCGGCAGATCAACCGCGCCAACGTCACCGGCCTCCAGGTGGCCTGGACCTATCACATGGGCGATATCAGCGATGGGTCGAAATATCCTGTGCGCAGCACCTTTGAAACAACACCGCTCGTCGTCGACGGCGTCATGTACGTCACAACGCCGTTTTCGCGGGTGATTGCGCTAGACCCCGAGACGGGCAAAGAGCTATGGTCATTCGACCCGAAAATCGATATGGAGACACCGCGCAACTTGTTCATCAGCCGAGGCGCGGCTTATTGGACGGACGGTAAGAAGAAGCGCATCCTGCTGGGGACGTTGGACGGCAGACTGGTCTCGATCGACACCTGGACAGGCAAGCCGGACAACAGTTTCGGGCTGGGCGGTTTTGTGGATATGCACGCAGCGGTTGCAGAGCAATACCGCAACCGGGAGTACGGCATGACCTCGCCGCCGGCCGTCTACAAGAATGTGATCATATGCGGATCGCTCACCGCCGATGCAACGCCACAAGGTCCGCTGGGCGATGTACGTGGCTATGATGCGCGTACCGGCAAGCTGCTGTGGACATTTCACGTAGTGCCGCACCCGGGCGAATTCGGGAACGATACGTGGGAAGGCGATTCCTGGAAAGGGCGCGGCGCAATCAATGCCTGGTCCATTTTGGCGGTGGATACCGAGCGCGGCATCGTGTTCCTGCCGCTGACTTCACCCTCGACCGATCACTATGGCGGAGACCGGAAAGGCGCGGGGCTATTCGGAGATTGCTTGACCGCACTAGATGCCGAAACGGGCAAGCGGTTGTGGCATTTCCAGACGGTGCACCATGACCTTTGGGATTACGACATTCCTGCACCACCGAACTTGGTGACGGTCACTCGAGATGGCAAAGACGTGCCCGCGGTGGCCCAAGTGACTAAAACCGGATTTACGTTCCTTTTCGATCGAGTGACCGGGAAGCGGCTGTTCGACATCGTGGAGAAGCCTGTCGCGGCAAGTGAGATTCCGGGGGAACAGGCGTGGCCGACACAGCCGATTCCGGTAAAGCCGCCACCCTACGCGCGGCAAAGGATGACGCGCGACGAACTGACGGACGTTACTCCCGAATCGAGGTCATATTGCGCCAAGCTGCTCGAAAATGCAGTTCTGGGCGATCTGTATACGCCCATCGGGCTGAAACCCACCGTGCTGTTTCCCGGAACCAATGGAGGCGCGAACTGGGGCGGCGCTTCCTGGGACCCGGAGACGCACACTCTTTATGTGAACTCGATGGATGTGGGCATGCTGTTCCACATGGTGAAGCGTCCTGCGGGATCGCAGATTCCCTACAGGCCTGCGGATTCGGGTACGCTAAGCGGACGCTTCTGGGATCAGAATCAGTATCCGTGCCAGAAGCCACCGTGGGGATTCTTGACCGCCATCAATTTGGACACGGGCGAGTTTCGCTGGCGATCGGTGCTTGGCGTAATTGACGATCTGGTGGCGCGTGGAGTTCCGCCCACTGGCGCCCCGAACATCGGAGGCTCAATCGTAACCGCGGGAGGGCTGGTCTTTATCGGCGCGACGAACGATTCCCGGTTTCGCGCCTTTGATAAAGATACGGGTAAGGAATTGTGGATGACGAAGCTTCCCGCAAGCGGCCATGCAACGCCGATGACGTTTATGGGCCGCAAAGGAAGGCAATATGTTGTGATCGCCGCAGGGGGAGGAAACAAATACAACAAGACCTATTCCGATTCTTTGGTAGCCTTCTCGTTGCCGTAGTCTTGCTTGGCGCCGCAAACGAACCGATTCAGTTCAGCCACAAACGGCATGCCCCGCTGAAGATCGATTGCAAGTACTGCCATACGAACGTTGACTCTTGCGAAAAAGCTGGTTTTCCCTCCGTTGCGAGATGCATGAACTGCCACCGTACGGTGAAGACCGACAGCCCCGAGATCAAGAAACTGGTGGCGCTTCCGCCCGACGCCACACCGTTCCCGAAGAGGCAGGTTTATACGGTCGAAGATTTTGTTTTCTTTAGTCACGCCAGACACCGTAAGGCAGGAGTGGACTGCAAGGAGTGCCACGCCGACGTAGCCTCGCATGACAACGTCACGCTCGAAATTCCCGTCACGATGAAAAGCTGCGTCGCCTGCCACAATGCGCGCCACGCCTCAGTTACCTGTAATACTTGCCATGAGCTCGGCCAGTAGCAAGTGCCTGCAACCAGACATAGCCGGCACCGGGGCTAACACCCGCCGCGTCCGTCGGAGGCACAAGCCGACCTGGTGGAGGGTTCCCTGCAAACCGCTCGCGGTGATGACGAGCGCAGTCAAGGCGAAGAAGATCGCTACCAAGGCCCGGAAGCGCGATGCTCGATCGGCATCATGGTCACGTGCTCAAGTGCGGTCCGCGTAGTTGGCGCACCAAAGCTACGGCGGCGGACAGCCCATGATAGGTCCATCCGGTCGGCATAGACGTTCGAGATCCTTCAGCGCGGCCTCGAGAGACAGCGAAAGGATAGACGCCGATAATGTCACACAACAGGCGTATTCGCGGCTAGCACGGCGCTCTAAGACTTCCGGGTGCCCAAGGTATTTCTGATTCTGATCGATAATTCATGCGAAGCGGATATATCGCCAGTAATCCGGCTCTCTCAGAGCAGTAGTCGAGTTTTCGGCTTGCGCGTTCTAGACAGGCACAGTACCGCCCGGACCTTCGGTCACACGCCCTGGGAGTTGGCCGCCGTTGCCAAGGCCAATCAACATATACTCGGTTGGGTTGAGAACCACGTGGGGCTCAGGTTCTAACCCGTTATTGCAGCCTAGCGTATTCTGCCTTGGCTTGCCTGAGTATAGGGATATCAGGGTCGGCATCTTTCCATAGCGTGACGAAGTCCTGATATTTCGTACGAGCCTGAGCGATGTTTCCGGAAAGTACAAAGGCACGCGCAAGTCCGAGGTGTGCCAGGACGGCGATGGGCTCGTCTACCACAATGCCGCGACGCCGAAGGATTTTCTGGAATTCGGTGGCCGCCAAGCTTGGCTGGTGTGCTGCCAGTTGCGCCTCCCCGCGGATATATACGGGGTACATGCTGAGCAACAGACCACCGATCGTCAAGCCTGGCGCTAACCCGAATTCGTAAGGAACGGCTGCCTGCAGGGTCTGAACGGCAGTAGACGCCTGATTCGCGGACAGTGAGAGTTGAGCTTGAATTGCCGGCAGGTAG
>JASHOO010000512.1 GCA_030041035.1 Bryobacteraceae bacterium
GGCCACTCCCACCACGAACGCGACCCAGCCGACCGCCGTCACAGCATGCCCCTTTCTCGGCGTCCGCGTGCCGTACTGTCTTTCATCAATGGAGGCACCAGGAACCCTGAGGCCAATGCGAATTCCGCCAGCCGCTTACCTGAGGGCAACCGCCAAGCGTCATAAACATGGCTTGTTGCCTTCTTTTTCTTGCGCCGGGGGCCGCCGGAAACCGGCTGGTGCCTGCGCTGTTTCGCTGTCACTCGCTTCGCTCCCGTGTATTCTTTCGGTGGAATCGGGCTTAGAGTTTAGTCCGGCCTGGGCCTGGCGTTCCAGCAAAACAGCTTGGCCGTCGACGTAGCGAACGCGCCACTCTGGATGCCGCATCAAGAGTTGGGCCAGTGGCCACTCGCTCGGCACCAGGGCCAAATCGAAGCCGTACGCCTCCATCGTGCGTTCCCAGTTCGGAGCTCCGTTCAGCAGGTCGAGATACTGCCGTCCCACTACGGGGCCGTAGAAGTCGCTGCGGCCGTCCACAAAGACTCTGCCCTTTGGATAGAGGTGATAGATGAGATAGTCCCCCCACTGATCGGAGGTCAGGATCTTCTGCAAGGCTCCGGTGGAGGGTGTGATCACATCTCTGTTCCGCGCGACGGCCGTGACCGGGAATTTGTTGGCCGGAAAATCTGCCGGTCCTTTCCACGGCACTAGAGACAGGCCCAGAAGTACCACCGGGGCCCAAAGGCTGGATCTTTGAGAACCCAGAGAGAAATCATCCAGGCAATCACGGAGTGTCCCGACGATCGAGCGGCGGCCGAACCCACCGCTCCACGCCGCCCACCAACGGCTGGCCTCCTCAGCACCAATGGGAGCGGCCACGATGACGTACAGCGGCACGTGGCGCGCCGAAACGAGCGCCGAATGCGCCCAGAATAGGACCATCAGCAGTTCGGCGAGGCGCCTTTGCCGGAACAGAATCGGAACCAGCAGGACCCCGGCGAAAAGCAGAATTTCAAACTGCAGCATACTCTCCGAGCGGAAACGCGGTGACTGGAACTCGTCCACCACCTCGCGGATCCAGCCGGAAGTCAGATAGCTCACCACGTGCTCGTGCAGGCGCCACCCATAGGGGTTGGCCAGTGTGGCAAAAGCGCACGCCATGGTCAGCCAGCCGTACCGTTTCACCGCGTCCCAGCGAAGCACCGAGGGTGCATCGAGTATCGCTTTCCACGCTGCTCCCGCGGTCACGAGCGCCAGGCACCCCAGCCCTGCGACAAAACCCCCGTGCAGATTGGTCCAGATCACCATTCCCGGCACCAGCCACCAGACGGCTCGGCCGGGCTTCCGCCGATCGCATTCCAAAACCCACAGGGTCACCGTCAACCCCAAGATGGTGAAGATGTGAGGACGCGCCAGATAGTGCACGGTCGAGGCTCCGGTCGCGATCAGCGTCGCCACGAGGGCCGCCAGCACGTTGGCGCCTCGCCAGACCGCATACCGGAAAAGCAAGGTCGACGCCAGAGACAGCACCAGACCTGTAAAAACCACGACTCCCTTGAGCCCCCAGGCCCGATGCAACACAGCGAAGGTGATGTCGGACAGCCACTCCCAGGCGAACCAGGGCCGGCCTGCTTTGCTGAAAGAGAAAATATCGTGCGTCGGTACCGAGCGCGTACTTAGAATGTATTCGCCGGTGCGAATGTGCCAACCGGTATCGCCATCAGCCAGCAGCACACTCCAACCGCTTCCGGCGGCAAAGCCCCAGAGCAGGATGGCCAGAAACAAGCAATCCGAAAGCGCCGGCACGAGCAGCCGGGGGACGCGGCGGACGCCACTGGACGCGGAATAGGTGACGGGTACAAACATGCTGACCGGCTAGAACTACGAGCGGTCCCTGGCTAAGTTGTGATCGGAAGAAACGGCCTCCGGCTTTACAGCCGTGTGAACGATGTTTCGAACGCGTTCTTTAATGCCTTGCTCTGGCACGACTCCACGAGCGTAGCCAGGCGGGTGCGGATACGATCGTCGTGCCGATACATGGCGAGCGCGGAGATGATGTCGACGGCAGACGTTTCGCTCGCCGTCTCGATGCGGGAAAACAAAAACTCGAAAGCGTTGTCGGTGCGGGACAACGCCAATGACGTGACAAGCGCGGACCGCAGTTGCTCCGGTGCGTGCACGCCCCATTTATGGATGAGCGCTTCCACCGCGCCTGGCAGGTGCGACTCTCCCAATGCCAATGCGGCGGCTTCGGCAACGGCGGCATCTTGCCAATCGAGATAGGCGGCGACGAAAGCGACCGAAGTCCCTGGTGCGATCGCCAGCAGCGCTGTGAAGCACTCGCCCAGCACGTCGACACTCGGATCCGGTTGCAGCGCTTTGAGACGGAGCAAAGGCACCGATTCCGGCCGTCCCGACCATGCCAGCGCCCGCACGGCGCCCACTCGGGCATCCGCCTCGCGGTCCACGAGCAAAGTAACGATTTCGAAAATGGCATCCGGGTGGTTCATGTGGACCAACCCCATGGCGCTCGCCGCACGCAAGCCCGCCGCCGTATCGACCGGTGGGCCGAACGAGCCTTCCATCTGCACATGGCGGATGCCGGTCAGGAACACTTCCCCATCCGGTGCGCCGAGAGATTCGAGGGCCCGCACGATCTCGGTCTTGGCAGCGCAGCCACGGTCCGTCTTGGCGGGTTCCTCGAGAAAACGGCTGAATGCTTCGACCAGTGCGGCGCGCAAGTCGTACAACTCGAACTCACGCGCCAACTTAGCGGCCTTGGCAACCACCAGATTCGACTTGTGACCGAGATATGGCCGCAGTTGCTCGGCCGCTTCCGGCGAAGGCAGCGTGGCGCGTAACTGATGGAGTTCCTCTAAACAGTCCTCGGTCTTCCGGGCGCGTGGCAAGGCAGGGTTGCCTCTCGATCAAATAATACCGACAATAGAACTTCATCAAAAATCCATGGCCAGAGACTACAGCCTGACACCCGCCCGCGTCCCGCGCGTCGAGACGCCGTTTCGCCGGATCGTCACCGAGTTTCCCGTTCCGGAGTCCGTTCCGATCCTCCAAACCTTGTACCGCTATGAGCCGGTGGCCATGCGCGGTCAGCCGCCGGTCGTTTGGGACCATGCCGAAGGCTTCCAGGTCTACGACCGTTGGGGCAACCAGTGGATCGACTGGTCCTCGGGCGTGCTCATCACCAATGCCGGCCATGCGCGCCCTGAAATGGTACGCGCCATCGTCGAGCAGGCACAGTCGAAACTATTAACCAACTACTGCTTTCCCAGTGAGATACGGGCGAGACTGGTAGAAAAGCTAGCCTCGCTTTTACCGGAACCCCTGAAGAAAGTCTTCCTGCTGACTACCGGTTCAGAAACCGTCGAATGCGCCGTCAAGTTGTGCCGCACGAACGGAATGAAAGTGGGTGGCCGATCGAAGAAGATCATCATTTCTTATGACAAGGCCTTTCACGGCCGCACGCTGGGCTCTCAGCAGGCAGGCGGAATTCCAGCCCTCAAGGATTGGATCGGCAATCTCGATCCGGGCTTCGTACAGGTTCCTTTCCCCGACGGTTTCCGCACCCCCGACAGTACCTTCGAGGGTTTCAAGCGCGCGCTTAGCGAACACGGCGTTGAACCGCCCGACGTGGCCGGCGTCATCCTCGAAACGTACCAGGGCGGTAGCGCCGCTTTCGCACCCACGCAATACATGCATGAGCTTCGTGACTGGTGCACGGGTCACAAAGCGCTGCTGGTGTGCGACGAAGTGCAGGCGGGCTTCGGCCG
>JASHOO010000513.1 GCA_030041035.1 Bryobacteraceae bacterium
TATCGCCAGCGAGCGAGACCAGGAGCCGGACGGCACCAAGTCCCACGGCCACGCCCAGCGCGCCACCCAAAACGGCCAGCGTGACACTCTCGACCAGAAGCTGGCGGGCAATCCGCCAGCGGCCCGCGCCGAGGCTAAAACGAATGGCGAGTTCCTTGATGCGGACATTCGAGCGAACGAGCATGAGATTGGCCAGATTGACGCAACCGATCAACAGCACGAACGCCACGGCGGCCTGCAACAGATAGAGGATGGGGCGCACATCGCGCACCAGCTCGTCCTGCAAACCGATCACTCGCGTCTGAAACCTGGCGTTTTCGAGGAGCGCCTTGTATTGCGGGAAGCGATCGAGGTTTTGTCTGTTCAGCGTGTTGATGCGCTGCTGCGCATAGGCAACCGAGACGCCTGGCCGCAAGCGGGCGATCATCCCCCAGCTATTGCTGTGACGTGCGTCATCGGAGGTCTGCTGCGGGGTGAAGGCGAACGGCAGCCAGACGCGAGGCGGATCGCCGCCCAGAGAAGCAAAGCGGTCGGGCAAGACGCCGACGATGCGGTAGTTCACACCGCTCAACCGAATGTCGCGGCCGAGCACGTTACGATCGCGCGCGAACATGTCCTTCCACAGCCCTTCGCTCAGAATTGCGACCTTGTCTTTACCGAGAGTCGCTTCGTCCTCGGTGAAGATCCGGCCCAAAACCGGCTGCACGGCCAGGATGCGCAGGAAGGAAGGGGTGGTGTAGATACCTTGGATGCGCTGCGGCGTGTTGGCCAGTCCCACGTCATAGCCGTCATTGCCGATGAGCGCGACATCGGAGAACACATCGGTCAGCTTGCGGCGATCGAGATAATCGGGAACACCGTTAGACCCACGGTCGGTCACGCCGACGCCGGGATAGAGGTTGTACATGGTGACGAGCCGATCCGGCTCGGGAAAAGGCAGGCCGCGCAGCAGCACACCGTCGAGGACGGTGAAAATGGCGGTATTGGCTCCGATGCAGAGAGCCAGGGTCACGAGCGCTGCAACGGTAAACGCCTTATTCTTCCATAGCAGTTTGAGTCCGAAGGTCAGGTCTTGGAGCATAACTTGCCTCTCGCGGAGCTACTTTATGTTAGTACTACGAAACGCGGGTGCAAATCGTTCCTGGAAACGCGGCGGCCCGATCGCGCAGCCGTTGAACGATTGCGCGGCAGACGCGATACAATTCAGGCTCCGCTATGAAGATGCTTGCACTGGGATTACTTGCCGCCATGGCGGTTCAGGCGGCCGCCCTTCCGCTGTCCGCCGGCGCGAAACCGCAGAACCTGGGCTCGGTTGATGCGGGCGAAGGGCCGGCGTGGGACGGCAAGAGCAACCTGTACTACACGGGTGCGGATGGGATCAGCATCCGCGATTCCGCCGGACAAATCCATGTTTTTCGCCGACCAGCAGAGGGCGCCTGCGGTCTTCTGTTCGACGGCCGAGGCCGGCTGATGATTTGCGAAGGGAAGACCCGGCGCATGACGCGAATTGAGGCGGACGGCACGACCACGATTTTGGCAGACCGGTACGAGGGGATGCGATTCAACTCACCCAACGACGTGACGATCGATTCCAAGGGCCGGATCTATTTCAGCGACCCGCGCTACGGACCTCGCGACGACATGGAGATGCGAGACGAGCATGGCCAACTGGTGGAAGGCGTTTATCGGATCGACGCGCCGGGAAAAGTGACGCGCATCATCGGCCATGAGGTGGACCGGGCGAACGGTGTGCTGGTGTCACCGCGAGACCAATATCTGTACGTGGCCGATAACAACAATAATAATGTGGGAGCCGTGCGCAAGCTTTGGCGATTTGACCTGCGCCCGGACGGCACGATTGCGCCGGGGAGCCGCAAGCTGATTTTCGACTGGGAAAGCGGCCGAGGTCCGGACGGCGTCAAAATGGACGAAGCGGGGCGATTATACGTGGCCGCCGGTCTGAACCGGCCGAATCCTCCCTACGAGACGGCCGACCGGTTCAAGGGCGGTATTTACATCCTTTCGCCGGAAGGCAAGCTGCTGGATTTCATTCCTATACCGGTGGATGAAGTAACCAATTTGGCTTTCGGCGGTATCGACTGGAAGACTCTATTCATCACCGCGGGCGGCACGCTATGGAGCATTCCAGTGAAAACGCCGGGATGGACGCCGTTATCCAGCAGCACGGTCAAATAGCGCTGGGCGGGCTACTGACGGACTCCATCAGCGGAGCACCCGGCGAGCGCAGAGCGCGAATATCGCGCATGGGCGGCTGGCCGAAGAAACGGCTGTATTCGCGATTGAATTGACTGGCGCTTTCGTATCCGACCTCAAACGCTGCGCTGGCGGCGTCGAGACCGTCGATGAGCATGCGCCCGCGCGCAGCCTGCAAGCGAAGTTGTTTCTGATACTGAAGAGGACTCATGGCGGTGAGCGCGCGGAAGTGGTGGTGCAGCGTGGAAATGCCCATTCCGGAAACTTCGGCGAGATGCTCCACGTGCAGCGGCTGCGCAAAGTTTGCTTTGATCCAGGCGATGGCTTTGGCCGTGCGATGGCTCTGCTCTCCTTGCGTGGCGATGGCGCGAAGGCGCGCTCCCTCCGAGCTGCGAAGGATACGGTAAATGATCTCGCGCTGAATCAGGCCGCTCAAAAAGGGAATGTCCTGCGGCGTGTTCAGCAGATCGACGAGCCGGCTGCATGCGCTGAGGAATTCCGCGGTGGTCTCACCGGTTGCCATGGCCGGAGTGTCGGACGGCGGCTCGGCCACCTGAATCTCGTCGCGGCTGAGAAGTTCCCGGACCATGGGCATTTCGAGTTTGAGCGACATGGCGAGACAGGGCACCTGTTTACTTGCCTCGACCACGCGGCTGACGACCGGCAGATCGATCGACGTCAGCAAGAATCGCGAGGGATCGTAGATAAAGATATTTCGGCCGAGCTCCACGCGCTTGCGCCCCTGAGCGATCACGGTGAGGCCCGGCTGGTAAGTTATGGAGCAGGGAGCGGTCGGGGCGGTGCGACGGTGAAGCGTCAGGCCGGGGATGTCGGTTGTCAGGTTCTCTGCGGAGCCGATGAATAAGGCAATCTTGCGGGCCAGGGCCGGCCGCAGTTCGCGAGCCGATTCGGGCAAATACGTGGCGTCTTTCTTGGGGATTTTCAGAGTCACGGCTATGCTCCTCACCTCCAGGATATCTCCGGACACTGGCCTTGGATCAACTCATGCAAGAGGAGTAGGCAATAAATCGGAAGGATCAGGATACCGGTTCCACGGCACCTGATTCTAACCTGGAGATGAGGGAACACCTTAAGGAGAAAGCGATGCAGAAACGCAAACTGGGAAAAAGCGGCCTGGAAGTTTCGGCGATCGGGCTTGGCTGCATGGGAATGAGCTTTTCCTACGGCCCGGCCAAAGACAAGCAGGAGATGATTTCTCTTCTGCGGGCAGCGGTGGAACGCGGCATTACATTTTTCGATACGGCCGAAGTCTACGGCCCGTTCACCAACGAAGAACTGGTGGGGGAAGCACTGGCGCCGTTCCGCGGGCGGGTGGTGATCGCCACCAAGTTCGGCTTCGACCTCAGTCCCGAGTTCGATCCCCGCGGCATGAAAGGTTTGCCGGGCCTGAACAGCAAACCGGAGCACGTCCGGCAGGCTGTTGAGGGCTCGCTCAAGCGACTCAGGGTGGATGCCATCGATCTCTTTTATCAGCACCGGGTGGACCCCGAGGTGCCGATCGAAGATGTGGCAGGAGCGGTGAAGGATCTGATTCAGCAAGGCAAGGTCAAACATTTCGGGCTTTCCGAAGCCGGGGTGCAAACGATCCGCCGCGCGCATGCGATCCAGCCGCTGACCGCCATCCAGAGCGAATATTCGTTGTGGTGGCGGCGCCCGGAGGCAGAAGTGGTTCCGACGCTTGAGGAACTCGGCATCGGTTTCGTTCCATACAGCCCGCTGGGCAAGGGCTTCCTCACGGGCAAGATCGACGAAAATGCGAAGTTTGACAGCTCCGACTTCCGCAGCACTCTGCCTCGCTTTACGCCGGAGGCCCTGAAGGCGAACCAGGCGCTGATTCTTCTGCTCACCAGCATCGCGGAACGGAAGAAAGCGACACCAGCGCAGATTGCGCTTGCGTGGCTACTGGCTCAGAAACCGTGGATGATCCCGATTCCGGGAACCACGAAGCTGCATCGGCTGGAGGAAAATATCGGGGCAGTTTCGGTAGAGCTGAGCTCCGAGGATCTCCGTGAAATCGAAAACGCGGCGTCGAAGATCACGGTGCAGGGCGCCCGCTATCCCGAAAGGCTGGAGCAAATGACCGGCCGGTGAGGAGCCACCGCAGCCGGCAAGAGCGGAGTCCTTCCGGCCGGCGCTCCGGAGCCGTGAAGCAGGCCGCGCAAGGAGAACCCACAATGGCTAGCTGGTCGAAAAATGAATTGTGCAAGATCGCTCAGGCGGACGACCTGCACATCGCACCGCTCCGTGAGGACGGGGTGACCTACGGCACTCCAACGTGGATCTGGTCCGTCGCAGTTGATGACGTGCTCTACGTGCGCGCATATAACGGGCGGAACTCGCGCTGGTACAGGGCCGCGATGCGGCAGAAAGCGGGACGGATCATCGCCGCCGGCATGACGAAAGAGGTCACCTTCGAGGCGGTGGACGGACCGATCAACAACCGCATCGACGACGCCTACCGCGAGAAGTACCATGGCAGCGAGTATCTCGCCCCGATGATCGGCACACGCGCACGCTCCGCGACCGTCCAGATCGTGCCGCGCGAGACAGGCGCCTGATCTGCATTCTCCGAACTCAAAAGACAGCGAAAGGGAGATAGGAAATGGAAATCAAGAGAGCCGGCACACAAGCATCCGCAAATGGTCCGTCGGATTGGTTCAGGGGCACGGTACGCATCGATCCGCTTTTTGCCGCGCCAGAGCCAGCCCGGGTTCAAGGTGCGAGCGTCACTTTTGAACCCGGTGCGCGGACAGCATGGCATACGCATCCGCTGGGTCAGACGCTCATTGTGACATCAGGCTGCGGCCGGGTGCAGCGCGAAGGAGGCCCGATCGAAGAAATCCGGCCGGGCGACGTAGTCTGGTTCACGCCCGGCGAGAAGCACTGGCATGGGGCGACTCCATCAACGGCCATGACGCACATTGCGATTCAGGAAAAACTGAATGCGAAGGTCGTAGAGTGGATGGAACAGGTCAGCGACGAGCAGTACCAAGGACGGTGATCGATGCGCCGCGGCGGTCCCCGGCCTGAGAGGCTGGAGGCCTATCGCTCCGAGATAGATTGCGTCATCATAATTAATGTGATGCGGGGCGTGCGTATCCTTTGGTGGGTTGCGCTATCGACCTGCGGGGTTGCGGCGGCGCAGACCACCAGCGGATGGAAGCTAGTCTGGAGCGATGAGTTCAACGGCCCGGCGGGTGCTTCGCCAAATCCTGCTAACTGGAACTACGATCTGGGCGGCGGCGGTTGGGGCAACGGCGAAGCGGAAACCTATACCAATTCGCCGAATAACGTTTTTCAAGACGGCAAAGGGAACTTAGTCATCCGCGCCATCCGTGATTCTTCGGGCAACTACACATCGGCACGCTTGCAAACAGGGGCTCCGGATGCCTCAACCAATACCGCGAACCTGAGCTGGCAATACGGGAGAATCGAGGCGCGGATCAAGTTGCCTTACGGCCAAGGAGTCTGGCCGGCCTTCTGGATGCTGGGGGAGGACATCGGATCGGTCGACTGGCCGCAGTGCGGCGAAGTCGACATCATGGAAAACTTCGGCACGTATGACGACAATGAATCGGTCAACAACGGCACGGCGCACGGACCGGGGTATTCGGGCGCAGATGGGATTTCACAATCCTACACGCTGCCGTACGGGGAGAGAGTCGAGGACGACTATCACGTTTACGCGGTCGAATGGTCGAAGAATTCGATTGTGTGGTATGTAGACGGCGCGTCGTATCACACGGTGACGCCCGCATCCATACCGGCGGGCGATCAGTGGGTTTTCAATGCCCCATTCTTCCTTCTGTTGAACCTGGCGATCGGCGGTGAGAGCACGTTCCTGGGAACGCCGAATCCGAAGGCGCCCTTTCCGCCCCAGGAAATGCTGGTTGATTACGTGAGGGTCTATCAGGCGACCACCATCAGTCCCACCACGCCTGTGATCACTCCGGGACGGGTGGTGAATGCAGCCTCCTTCCTGGGAACGGTAGCACCGGGAAGCCTGGCTACTCTATACGGTGAGAACCTGGCCAGTGGAACGCACACAGCGTCTGTAGGGACGGGCGGCAGCTACCCCGATTCAATTGACAATGTTTCGGTCACGGTTGACGGCATCGCGGCACCGCTCACCATGGTTTCGCCTACGCAGATCACTTTTCAGATTCCCTGGGAAACGGCTCCCAGCACCGCGGTTAAAGTGCAGGTGATCCGGAACAAGGCCGCAAGCAACGTAGAGGTGATCACGATCGCTTTCACCTTCGCCCCTTCCGCGTTCTTTTATGACCTGACGAACGGCATCGCAAAGGTTAGTGGAGCCGGATGTCAAATCGCGCAATGCGTTGTCGAGGCCGGTGGGGTCTACCAGCTATCCGGGAACGGATTCGGCCCAACAAACTCGCCGCAAAAAGACGGCGTACCGGCGCCGACCACAGGCTCGCTCACTCCGCTGGAAGTGCCGGGCAGCCCGGGGAGCTGCCAGCTCACTATCGGCGGGCAAACCGCGAAGGTGCAATACTGCGGGGCAGCGCCCGGCCAGATCACCGATCAACTCACGTTTGTCTACCCCGCGGGCGTATCGACAGCGTCACCCTACGTTATCGCGACTCTCACGATAGGCGGAGTGACCGGCAGGTTCCGCGTGCCGGCGGCATTGACGGCAGATCAAAACGCGACGAACTTGCTTCTGCAAATGACACAAAGCGAGAAAATGCAGCTTGTGGCGGGAGCCGGCGGCCCGAGCACCAACATCATTCCGCTGCCGCGCGGCGCGGGTGAATACATACCCGGCATTCCGCGCTTGGGCATTCCGGACCTCTATTTCTGCGACGGCAGCGTGGGCGTGGCCAACAGCCAGGCGCCGGCAACGGCACTGCCCTCCTCGATTGCCAGCGCGGCCAGTTGGGATTTGAATCTGGCTTACGAGTACGGCGAGGTGATTGGAAAAGAGCTGGCTGCTTACGGCCTCAACGTGAACCTGGGCGGGAACATCAATCTCATCGGGCGCGAACCTCGTGACGGCCGCACGTTCGAGACCAAGGGTGAGGATCCGACTCTCGCGGGCAAGATTACCGCGGCGCACATTCGCGCCATCCAGCAGCAGCACGTGATTGGCTGCATGAAGCATTTCTCGTTCAATGATCAGGAGACCGGGCGCACCACCGCGAATGCACTGATCGACGAGCGCGGCGGTCGTGAGAGCGACCTGCTGGCTTTTGAAATTGCCATGGAAGACTCGAATGTGCAGTCGGTGATGTGCGCTTATAACCTGGTCAACGGAACCTACTCTTGCGAAAACGCGCATCTGCTGACCGACATTCTGAAAGGCGACTGGGGCTTTGCTGGATTCGTCATGTCGGACTGGTGGGCCACGCACAGCACAGTAGCCGCGGCGCTGGCCGGTCTTGATCAGGAACAGCCGGACAATGAGTGGTTCAGCGGATTGGCGGCGGCGGTCCAGAACGGTCAGGTGCCGCAATCGCGCGTGGATGACATGGTCCATCGCATTCTGCGCGCGATGTTTGAGGTCGGCCTGTTCGGCGACCCGCTTCCCATCACGCCCATCGATGCTGCCGGCGACGAGGCCATCGCTCAGACGGTTGAGGAACAAGGCGCGGTTCTGCTCAAAAACACTAATGGGCAACTGCCGCTCAATGCTACAGCCATCAACTCCATTGCGGTGATCGGTTCGCATGCCGATATCGGGGTGCTTTCGGGAGGCGGGTCGGCTCAGGTGCATCCCACCGGCGGACCGGCACTGACCGAAGGTTATCCGTGCCCGCCGTGCTGGTCGGAGGTGATTTGGGATCCGTCGTCTCCGCTCCAAGCCATCCAGGCCAAAGCGGCCGGGGCCAAGGTGCAATTCGCCGATGGAACCAACTCAGCGACCGCGGCGTCGCTCGCCGCAGCTTCGGATGTGGCCATCGTTTTCGTGAGCCAGTGGGCGAGCGAGGGGATGGACCTGCCCAGCCTAAATTTTACCGACGTGATTCACGCCACGCCCATCGATCAGGACGCGGTGGTTTCCGCTGTGGCGCAAGCGAACCCGCACACCATCGTGGTCGCAGAAAACGGCGGTCCGCAGGTGATGCCTTGGTTGAATCAAGTGAGTGCGGTTCTGGAGGCCTGGTATCCAGGACAGAATGGCGGCGAAGCGATCGCCGATCTATTGTTCGGAAGTGTGAATCCGTCGGGCAAGCTGCCTGTCACCTTCCCCGCGAGCGTCAACGAGTTGCCGCGCCCCACGATCGCGACTCCGCCGAATGCAACCACGCCGTTCCCGGTGGATTACTCGGAAGGCTTTCTGGTGGGTTACAAGTGGTACGACGCCAAGAACCTCACGCCGCTGTTTCCATTTGGCTTCGGACTGTCTTATACGACGTTTTCATTGTCCAACGTGAAGCTGGTTGACAACCTGTCAAGCGGGAATCCGAACTTTCAGGTCTCGTTCGATCTTGCCAATACCGGTTCCGTCGCCGGCGCCGAAGTAGAGCAGGTATACGTGGGATTTCCTGCCAGTGTGGGTGAGCCGCCGAAGCGGCTTGCGGGTTGGCAAAAGGTATTCCTGCAACCGGGCCAGCAGCAGCAAGTGACGGTGGAAGTGGATGAGAACGATTCCTCACTTCCGTTGTCGTGGTGGAATCCGAGCTCAAATAGCTGGCAGGTGGCGCCAGGAGATTACCTGGTCTACATCGGCAATTCGTCGAGCATAACGAGTTTGCAACTGGCGGGGACGCTGCACATCGGTAGTACGTAAGACGTCGAGCCGAGCCGCATCTCGATTCTCCTCCACACCTCGGGATAACGATTGCCGCATCCCGCGAGTTACAATCCACGAAGGCTTTTTATGGAATCGGAATTCAGCATTCTGGATACGGATGTGGCGTCATTCTGCTTGCGGTCTAGCCGCGCGCTCAGGGCTGCCGTGTTTACCCTGGTCCTTATCGGTGCCGTGGGCTGCCGGAAGGCGGGACCTCCATACAGTGTTGACCAAGCCGTGACGACATTCAAAGTCGAACCCGGTTTTCACGTTGGAAAATTCGCGTCGGAGCCGAGTGTCGAATCGCCGGTCGCCATGGACATTGACGAAAACGGACGGACATATGTAGTCGAGGATCGAGGTTACCCGCTCAGCACGGATCATCCCTTGGGCCGGGTCAAGCTTCTGGAGGACACAAACGGCGACGGCATTCCGGATCGCGTGACGATTTTTGCGGATAAGCTGGTGATGCCCACGGGTGTGATGTGCTGGAAGAAAGGAATTTTGGTTACGGATGCTCCCAACGTCTGGTACTTCGAGGACACCAAGGGAGACGGCAAAGCCGACGTGCGCAAACTGGTGCTGACGGGATTTGCCGTAACCAACCCGCAGCATACCGTGAACAACCCGATCTATGGCCTCGATAACTGGATTTATCTGGCGCATGAAGGTCCGGCTACCGCCATCATTTATAAAAAGCAGTTCGGCGACCGGGGCTCCGATATTCGATTTCCCGATCATCCGGAAGCGCCGGTTCTGAAGGAACACAACCGCAATGTCCGATTCCGTCCGGATTCCCTACAGCTTGAAGCTCTCTCGGGCAGTTCGCAATACGGGCAAACGTTCGACGACTGGGGTCACCATTTCACCGTCAGTAATTCCGACCACGCACGTGAACAGGTGATCGCGGCACGTTACCTGGAGCGCAATCCGGACTTGCCCGTCTTCTCGGCCATGCAACAGATTTCCGATCATGGCGCAGCGGCCAAGGTTTATCCCATCACTCTGCATCCTCGTTTTGAGATGCTCACTGAGGTCGGCCAATTCACGTCGGCGTGCGGCATTACGTTCTACCGTGGATCTTTGTTTGTCGCAGAGCCGGTTCACAACCTGGCGCACCAGGATTTGCTCGCCGACGCCGGGGCCACATTTGTGGCGCGCCGCGCGCACCCCGATGTGGAGTTTCTGGCTTCGACCGACGCCTGGTTCCGGCCCGTGAATTTCTACGCCGGGCCAGACGGGGCGCTTTATGTGATGGATTTCTACCGGCTGGTCATCGAGCACCCGGAATGGATGTCCACGGAAGCGCAGAACTCGCCGGATCTGACTAAAGGAATCGATCGGGGGCGCATCTATCGTATTGTTCCCGACGGTGCGCCGGCACCGCGGCCCATCAAGCTGGGTGCGGCATCCGATGTTGAATTGGTCCGGGAGCTGGAGAATCCACTCGTGTGGTGGCGACGCACGGCCCAACGCTTGTTAGTAGATCGGCATGCGGTCGATGCAGCGCCAGCCCTGGTGCGCATGGTGCATGAAAGTCAATCGCCGGTCGGGCGCCTGCACGCGCTTTGGGCGCTGGAAGGGATCGGCAAACTGGAGCCGGCGGAGATTCAGGCCGGGCTCGCCGACCCAACCGCGGGCGTGCGGGAGAATGCCGTGATACTGGCTGAGCCGCGGCTCAAAACCTCTCGAGCATTAGTTCACGCTTTGATCGGCATGGCCCACGACCCGGACGGCAAAGTGCGATTTCAGTTACTCTGCACTTTGGGTTGGGTGAACTCGCCGGAGGCGCGCGCTGCGCGTGATGAACTGCTGTCACGCGACATCGAAGACAAATGGTTTCAAATTGCGGCTTTGAGCTCGTCGTCCGACGATGCTCCGCGCCTTTACGCTAAGGCAATTGCCGCGGATCAGGAAACATCAGGTCGCGTCAGTTTGATTCGGCAGGCAGCATCGGTGATCGGGGCCAGGCGCAGGCCGCCTGAAATACAAAGCGTGCTGGAAAAAGTGGCCGCCGGTGGTGCGGGCAATGCCGAATGGTGGCGTGCCGCGAGTCTGGAAGGGCTGGCGCTCGGCATGCGAGGTAAAGCGGCTGGACCGGGTGTGTTCGGCAACGGCCAAAGGGTGTTACTCAAACTCTTCAGCAGCCCGCAACCGGCTATTCGTCGCAGTGCTTTGCGCCTGATCGAACTGAGCGGCCTTCCGCCGGGCGCCGAGGCGGCCTTGCATCACGCGGCCGCAACTGCTGCCGACCAGAAGGCCGACCCCGATCTGCGCGCGGATTCAATCGGACTGCTGGCATTCGCAGGTCCGGAACAAGAAGAGACCCTGCTGCGGCACTTGATCGATCCGCAGGAGCCGGATCAAGTGCAAGCTGCCGCCGTGCATGCCTTCGGAAAGGTCAAAGGGGATGATACGGGCAAGTTCCTTCTCGCCAAGTGGCGTGCCCTGGCGCCGTCGGCCCGCACGGAAGCCGCCAACGCCATGTATCTTGAGCCGAGCCGCGTATGGTTGCTGGTTCATGCCCTGCAGGCCGGCGACGTGCAGCCGTGGACCTTGTCTTTCACGAATCGCCGGCGGTTGATCATGAACGTTGACCCGGCCGTACGGGATGCCGCACGACCGCTGCTGGATGAGAGCAAAAGCGAGCGGGAAAAGGTTGTAAGAGGGTATGAGGCCGCGCTCGATCTTCCCTCCGACCCGGCGCGCGGGCGTGAGGTGTATAAATCCATCTGCATCCGGTGCCATCGATTTGCCGGCATGGGCTCTCAGGTGGGACCGGACCTGGTCACGGTGCAGAATCGTCCCAAGAAGAGCCTGCTCGAAGATATCCTGATGCCGAACAAGACCATCGCCCAGGGTTATGAAGCCTACGTCGTCGAAACCACCGGTGGAATTTTCGACGGCGTTCTGGGCGCGCAGACTCCCACCAGCATTGCTTTGCGTCACGAGGACGGCAAGGAAGACATTATCCAGCGCAGGGATATCAAGCAGATGTACGTCACTAACGTTTCGGCCATGCCGGGTGATCTGGAAAAGCAAATCAGTAAACAGCAGATGGCCGATCTGCTCGAATTCCTCAAGACGACGCACTAATCGGGGCGCAATGGCGCGAGGCGGCGGCGCAACCGAGGGTCTTGACAAAATATCATATTAGACATAATCTAAATTTTTCAATGGATGCCGTTGCGATTAAGCGGTCCCTGGCGGGCGGCCGGTTGCGGTGTACTCCGCAACGCTACGCCGTGATGGCATTCCTGATGGAGCATGGCGGCCACCCGACGGCTGCGGAAATCTTCGAAGCGGTGAATCGCGTGGATCCGCGCTCTTCGAGAGCGACGACTTACAACAATCTGCGCGACCTCGTGAAGGCAGGTCTGGTGCGTGAAGTGGCCGTGGAGGGCCGCGCCGCGCGATTCGATGCGAAAGGCATGCGGCATCACCACTTCATCTGCGACCGCTGCGGCAATGTTGAGGACATGGAGTGGTACGATGTGCCCAGGCCCACCTCGGGCTCTCTGGGCAGGCGGATTGTTCGCGAATGCGAACTGATTTTCCGGGGACTGTGCACGAAGTGCGGTCCGCGGCACGCCTCGCGTTAAGGGTCGTAGGTGGATCCCGATGGATGGCGCGCGTCGGCCGGCACGGCCGCGAACGCGCATGAGAGCCCGGACGGGGTGGTGTTGTCGCAGTTTTCTGACTAATTCGAAGGAGGATTAATAGAACATGTCAACAGAAACCAAGTGCCCGGTCACGGCCGGCGCTCACATACGCACGGCGGCTGGGTCTCACACGAATGCGGACTGGTGGCCCAATCAGCTGGACCTGAAGATCCTGCAGCAGCACTCCTCCTTATCCAATCCGATGGACAAGGAGTTCAACTATGCGAAAGAATTCAAGACGCTCGACCTGGATGCCGTGATCAAGGACCTGAATGCTTTGATGACGACGTCGCAGTCCTGGTGGCCGGCGGACTTCGGCCATTATGGGCCGCTTTTCATTCGTATGGCGTGGCACAGCGCGGGCACGTACCGCATCGGCGATGGCCGCGGCGGCGCCGGCTCGGGCGAACAACGTTTTGCGCCGCTCAATAGCTGGCCGGACAACGCGAGCCTCGATAAGGCTCGGCGATTACTGTGGCCCATCAAGCAAAAGTATGGCCGGAAACTCTCGTGGGCCGACGTCATGGTTCTTGCCGGTAACGTTGCATTAGAGTCAATGGGATTCAAGACATTCGGTTTCGGCGGCGGGCGCGAGGACGTCTGGGAGCCCGGGGAGGACATTTTCTGGGGGCCTGAGGGCAAATGGCTCGGCGACGAGCGCTACACCGGCGATCGTCAGCTTGACAATCCTCTCGCCGCCGTTCAGATGGGACTGATCTACGTGAATCCGGAAGGGCCCAATGGAAAGCCGGATCCGGTCGCTGCGGCTCGGGATATTCGCGAGACGTTCGCCCGCATGGCGATGAATGATTACGAGACGGTCGCGCTCATTGCCGGCGGGCACACGTTCGGCAAAACTCACGGCGCCGCCGATCCGAGCAAATATGTCGGCCCGGAACCGGAAGGCGCCCCCATCGAGGAGCAGGGCTTAGGCTGGAAAAATTCGTTCGGCAACGGCAACGGCGCTCAGACGATTACCAGCGGAATAGAAGTCACATGGACCACCACGCCAGTGAAGTGGAGCAACAATTACCTGCACAACTTGTTCAGCTATGAGTGGGAGCTCACCAAGAGCCCGGCGGGAGCGAATCAGTGGACTCCGAAGAGTGGAGCGGGAGCGGGCACCGTTCCAGACGCTCACGACCCATCGAAGCGGCAGGCCCCGGGAATGCTGACGACAGACATCTCCCTGAGGGTGGACCCAATCTACGAGCCTATAGCGAAACACTTCTACGAGAATCCGCAGGAGTTCGCCGACGCATTCGCTAAAGCGTGGTTTAAGCTGACACACCGCGACATGGGACCCATCTCGCGGTACCTTGGCCCTCTCGTGCCCAAGGAGCCCCAGTTGTGGCAGGATCCTGTTCCCGCAGTGGATCATCCATTGATCGCAGAGCAGGACATCGCCGCTCTGAAGGCCAAGGTCCTCGCATCGGGACTGTCGATCTCCCAACTGGTGACGACGGCCTGGGCGTCGGCGGCTTCATTCCGCGGCTCCGACAAGCGTGGCGGGGCCAACGGCGCGCGCATTCGCCTGGCGCCGCAAAAAGATTGGGAAGTGAACCAGCCGGCCGATTTGGCGAAGATCCTCAAAACGCTGGAGGCGATCCAGAAGGATTTCAACAGCTCGCAATCCAACGGCAAGATGGGTAAGAAGGTCTCGCTGGCCGACGTGATCGTTCTGGGCGGCTGCGCCGCAGTCGAGGAAGCGGCGAAAAAGGCCGGGCACAATGTGAAGGTTCCCTTCTCGCCGGGGCGCACCGATGCTTCGCAGGAGATGACGGATGTGCATTCATTCGCCGTACTGGAGCCGGCAGCGGACGGGTTCCGCAACTACGTCCGGAACGGAAACCAAAAACCGGAGGAAAACTTGGTGGACCGCGCACAGTTGCTGAACCTGACTGCCCCCGAGATGTCGGTTCTCATCGGCGGCATGCGCGCTCTGAATGCGAACTTCGGCCAGTCCAAACATGGCGTCTTCACCAACCGGCCCGAGACACTGACCAATGATTTCTTCGTCAACCTGCTCGATATGAATACCAAGTGGCAGCCCTCCCCTACCGAAGGCGTGTATGAGGGGCGCGATCGCGCGACGGGTAAGGTCAAATGGACCGGCACCCGAGTCGATCTGATCCTCGGTTCGAACTCCCAGCTCCGGGCCGTCGCAGAAGTCTATGCCTGCGGCGATTCGAAGGAGAAGTTCGTGAAGGATTTCGTGGCTGCATGGAACAAAGTGATGAACCTGGATCGCTACGACCTTGCCTAGCTCGGCGGAAAGAGAGCTGAGAAGGTCGGCGAATCGCTTGAGTTATGAAGGGAACGCGCGAGCCGTCCCGCGGCCCGCGCGTGATCCATATTACGTCTTGCCAGTCTTCGTAATCTTGCCGTCAGGGGTACCGCTCGTCGCCTGCCCACCCGCTACCTTGCGCAGTTCTTCCTCGGTAAGTTCCGGTTTCTGCCGATGACCCAGCTTCCGGATAGAAGGACAGTTTCGTCAGCCCTTGCGGCAATTTGAATCTGGCGGAGTTCTCAGCGGGCTCTTAAAGTATGTCGTCGCCGCGACATCCCCTTCCACCGTGCTGCAACATACATTGGCTGCAGTGGTGCTGTTATTCACTGTCCTGTTCCTTCAGTCGTTGATAATCTTCGGGTTCATACAGAAAGAAGAGTCACCAGGGTACGCTTTACATGCCTAAAAATACCTACCAGAACTTCTGGGGTGGCTGGCGGCAACGGCTCCGCGCACTTCGAAACCTTCCCCCCGTGCTGCGTATCGTTTGGGCATCGGGTCCCCGCGTAATCGTCGCAGGGTTAGCGCTGCGTCTAGTAGCGGCTCTGATCCCCCTCGCGATGCTTTCGGTTTCGCGAACCATCATCGATACGGTTGTGGCAACTACCACGCGCCGCCAAACGCTATCGTCCTCTCTTTGGTGGCTGGTTGCCCTCGAGTTTGCCTTCGCGGCGGCCGGCGCGGTTCTGGCGCGAGCCATCGGATTCTGCGACAGCCTTTTCGCCGATCAATTCACACGCCATGTCAGCGTCCGCGTCATGGAGCACGCCTCAAAGCTCGATTTGGCCGTGTATGAGGACCCTTCCTTCTATGACAAACTCGAGCGAGCCCGAGTGCAGGCCACCGACCGTATCGCCATGATTCAGGCGGCCGGAACCATGTTACAGCAGGCCGTAACCGTGGTTACCCTCTCAGCCGGCATCTTCTTTTTCGCACCCTGGCTATTGTTGGTCATCACCTTGTGCCTCACTCCTGCCTTCCTAGGAGAAAGCCATTTTGCATTTCTCGGATATTCATTGAATTTCCGCCAGACACCCATGCGGCGCCAGCTAGACTACCTCCGAGTCTTGGGGGCCAGTAAGGAGTCTGCAAAGGAACTGAAGTTGTTTTCCCTTCACACGCTTCTGGTTGATCGCTATTCGCAACTTTCAAATGAAATCTATGACCAGAACGTTTCTCTGGCGCGGCGGCGCCTGCGGGCCGGAGTGTTTCTTTCGCTGCTCAGCTCGTCGGGTTACTATGGCGGCTACGCGTACGTTATCTATCGTACAATCACCGGTTCACTTAGCATTGGCACGATGACATTTCTCGCCGGCGCCATCGCCGCCGCCAGCACCAACATTCAAAGTATCTTTGCCACGTTCTCCAGTATCGCTGACCAATCTCTATTTCTCACCGATTTACTGGATTTCTTTGCGGTCCGGCCCAAGATTCGCAGCTTGCCGGACGCGCTGCCGGCGCCGCGGCCCATTCGCAGTGGTTATGAATTTCGCCGCGTCTGTTTTTCCTACCCGGGAAATTCTCGCATGGTTCTGGATCATTTCAGTTTTCGCCTGGAACCGGATGAGCGCGTCGCCCTCATTGGTGAAAATGGACAGGGTAAAACCACTTTGGTGAAGCTCATCACCCGCCTCTACGATCCGATTGACGGTCAGATTTTCTTGGACGGAATCGACCTTCGTGAGTATGACGTCGATGACCTCCACCGCCAGATTGCTGTCATTTTTCAGGACTATATGCGATACGAAATGACCGCGGCCGACAATATCGCCGTCGGCCAAATCGAACTCCGGAATGAGTTCGATAAACTTCGGCAGGCTGCGTGCAGGAGCCTGGCTGATGCTGTGATCGCGCGCTTGCCAGATCGCTACCAGCAAATGTTAGGACGCCGCTTTGATAGAGGCGTCGACCTGTCCGGCGGGGAATGGCAGAAGATCGCATTGGCTCGGGCATATCTCCGCGACGCTCAACTACTGATTCTGGACGAGCCTACCGCATCGCTTGACGCACGCTCTGAGCATGAAGTATTTCAGCGCTTCACAGAACTTACAGAGGGAAAAATGGCGCTGCTTATCTCACATCGTTTTTCGACGGTCCGCATGGCTGACCGCATCGTCGTCTTGGAGCACGGCAGGATCGCAGAGGAGGGTAGTCATTCGCATCTGATCTCACTCGGTGGACTGTATAGCGAGATGTATGAGTTACAGGCAGCAAGTTACCGCTGAAGGGAATGAGTTATGAAGGGCGCAACTTTCTACGTAGGTGACTATCCATCGGCATCAAAGGCAGAGTTTCTAACAGCCATCGATGATTCGCAACCGTCACCTGCCTCGGTAGCCGGTATGGAGGACCTGCGCCGCCTCGGCTTCGTCGAATCGCAGCAATGGAGAGTTACGGGGGCGTTC
>JASHOO010000514.1 GCA_030041035.1 Bryobacteraceae bacterium
GAGTTCCTTGAGCTTGGCATTTTCGCGCTTCTCCCATTCGCGCGCCAGTTCCTTTTCGTGCGCCGCCAGTTCGGCTTGCAGCTCAGCCAGGTGTTTTTCGCGCGCCGCGGCTTGCTCCGTGCGCCGGTGCAGTTCGCTCAGAAACCGCGAAATATCACGTTCACGGTCGCCCATGGAATCGCGTGCGCGCTGCATCACGGATTCCGGCATGCCCAACCGGGCGGCCATCTCCAAACCCGCCGATTTGCCCGGCAGGCCGACGTGCAGCGTGTAGGTCGGCTCCAGTGTTGTCTCGTTGAACCCCATGGAGGCGTTGAGCACGCCTGCGGTGTTTGCGCCGTAGATCTTGAGCGCCACCAGATGCGTGGACGCCAGCGAAAAAGCTCCGGATTCCCGGAAATGATCGACCACGGCCACACCCAGTGCCCCGCCTTCTTCCGGGTCAGTGGCCGATCCGACCTCATCCAGAAGAACCAGCGAATCCGGCGTGACATCGAGAATCATTTCGCGGATATGCGATACGTGCGCGGAAAACGTGCTGAGGCTCTGTTCGATGGATTGATAATCGCCGATGTCCGCCAGCACCTGCTCGAAGATGGGAAACTCCGCTTCTGCGCATGGCACCGGTAGGCCCGACTGCGCCATCAGTGACAAGAGGCCGGTCGTCTTGAGCGCAACCGTTTTGCCGCCTGTGTTGGGGCCGCTAATCAGCATCGTCCGGCAGGAGGCGTCGAGCTGCAGGCTGATGGGAACCGCGTGCCTGTGTTGCCTTCGCAGAACGTCCTCCAGAAGTGGATGCCGTGCATCTTTCAGCGTCAGGCGGCGTGCATTTTCCGGGCTGAAGCGCGGGCGGACGCAGTCGAACTCCGTTGCAAAACGCGCCTTGGCGAACACCAGCTCCAATTCGCCCATAGCGTTTAGCGTGCTCAGAATGGAATCCGCATAACCGCGGAGGCGCTCGGTCAGCTCGCGCAGAATGCGGTGTACTTCCTGCACCTCCTCCTCGGTGAGGCGGACCAGTTCATTATTCAGGTCGATGGTTTCGAGCGGCTCGACGAACAAAGTGTGACCGCTGGAACTTGCACCATGAATCACGCCATCGATCTTGCGCCTTTGCCCGGCGATGACCGGAACGACAAAGCGCTCGTTGCGGATGGTTACGAACTCTTCCTGCAACACGCCTTCTTCGTGGTGAGCCCGCAAAAAGCGATCGAGCGAGTCTTGAATCGACTTTTTCTGCTTCTCGATATCGCGGCGCAGCCGTCCGAGGGCCACGCTGGCGTGATCCGGGACCGAGCCGTCCGGTTCGATCCTGCCCGCCAGATCATTCAGCAGCGAGCGAAATTCGCCGATGGCCTGCGCGCGCTGGAAAAGCCGCGGGAAGCGCTCGGCGACGCTATTGAGGATCGATCGTGCATCCGCCGCGCGATCGAGAAACGCGAGCAAGTCGGAAATTTCCTTCGGCTCGAGCGACGCGCCCTCAATGCGCAGCTTGTACACGGCTGCAGTGAGATCCGGAATAGAACTGAAGTTGATGCGGATGGCTGCTCCGTGGGCGGCAGGCTGCGGCTTCGAAGCCGCCCGCAAGTACTGGGTGGCTTCTTCCGCCTCGGCAAGATCTGCCTCCAGCCTCTCCCGGTCCGTGTGGGGCTGGATCTTGTCCAGTTCGCGTCGCCCGAGCGGGCTGGATATATAGCGCGCCAGAAGGTTGCGAAGGGACTCGAATTCGAGCACGTCCGCGCTAGTGGCCCGCATCGTTATCCCCTGCGAAAGGCTTTCTCAATCACCGGTAATGTTCCCTCGGTGATCTTGTACCGGGAGAGCCCGGAGCGCGGTACCCATTCGGTGCGGCTGGCATCGTCCCGCGCCTTCAGTTCGCCTCCCGCCACGCGGCACAAGTAGTCGATCAGCACGTAGTGATATTCCACCCGGCCGCTCGGGTTGCGCATGATGCGCTCGAAAATCTCGACCACCTGCAGCGGTTTCACGATCAGTCCGGTCTCTTCGAGGACCTCGCGGCACACGCCCTGCTCCAGGCGCTCGCCCGTCTCGAGAACTCCGCCCGGCAGCGACCAGTAACCCTTCAGCGGAGGTCTGGCGCGCTCGACCAGCAGAACGCGATTACTCTTCAGGATGATGGCGCCCACGCCCAGAATGGGGCGCGCCGGATACCGTCGCCGCCCTCGAGTGCTGCCCTTAATACTGCAACGCCCCTTTCACTTCGCGCCGCGCGCGGTACAAACTGCTCCGCGCCGTGATGTAGAGCGTGCGAAGGTCGCTATCTCCGAACGCGCAGTTTGAAGGCTTCTCCGGTATATTCAGATTCCCGATTAATTTTCCCTGCGCGTCATAGATCCAGACGCGGTTGGCCGCGACGTAGAGATTTCCCTGCTCATCGACGCGCATGCCGTCCGGCACCCCGTCCACGCCGGAAATCACCACACGTTCGTTGGAGGTGTCTCCGTTGTGGTCCACGTCGTATGCACGCACATTATGCTCGTCGGAGTTAGCCACGTAGAGCAGGTGACCATTAGGAGAAAGCACAATGCCGTTCGGCCGCCCTTGAGGTTTGGCGATCACGCGCAGCTCGCCCTTGGGCGGGAGGTGGAAGACGCCGTAAAAGTCGAGTTCTCGGGTGTCGGCCTGAGCTCCAAAGGCGGGATCGGTGAAATAAGCATGGCCGTCACGGCGGACCGCGATGTCGTTGGGTGCGTTCAATCGCTTGCCCTCCCATTTTTCGGCCAACACCTCAATTGCTCCCTTCTTATCTGTGCGCACCACACGCCGCGTGTGACTCTCGCAGGTGTAGAGGCGGCCCTGCGCGTCGAATGCATTGCCTTGAGCTCCGTTGGAATCCTCGCGAAAAACTGTCGGCTTTTCACCCGGCGCATATTTCATGATCTGGTTATTGGGAATATCGGTGAACAGCAGAAACCCTTCACGCGACCAGACAGGGCCTTCCGTAAACCGGAAACCCGTCGCCACGCGCTCGATCCCCACGCCCGCCTCTTCCTGCGCGGGCAGCGGTTGGCTCAGCGAGGCGATTGCCGCAATGCCGAATTGCCTGCGCGTCATCCGCATTTACGGCTTAAGGGAGAGCTGAATTTCGTTGATGACTTTCTTGACGCCGTTGACTTTTTTTGTGATGCGCGTGGCCTTATCGATCTGCCTCTGCGTTTCCAGCTTGCCGCGCAGGGTGACGACGCCCTGTTTCACGTCGATATCCAGGCCTCCGCCTTTGACTTCGGAATCTTCTGCCAGGCGGCGCTTCACATTGTCGTAAATCAGATCGTCCGATATTTGCTTGTCGGCAAACGACATCTGTGAAGCCGGAGGAATATGCGCCTGCATGGGCATGCCGGCAACCAGCAACGCCCCCAGAAAAGCACCAGCGAGTATATGGTTATACTTCATCTTTACCGGCCATTGTACGCCAGTCGAGCGCATCAAGAAAGGCAGACTTCTCACGCCATTCCGCATGCACTTTCACATGCAAGTCGAGAAAAATCTTTTTAGTGAAAAATCGCTCCATTTCCTGGCGTGCCAGTGTGCCGATGCGTTTCAGCTTGACACCGCCGGCGCCGATGATGATTCGTTTCTGGCCCTCTTTTTCCACATAGACAGTCGCGAAGATGCGGATGAACGTCGCCGTTTCTTCCCATTTGTCAACCAATACGGCGATGGCGTGCGGGACCTCGTGTCTGGTTTCGAGCAGGATCTTCTCGCGAACCAGCTCGGCCGCTAAAAAACCGCCCGGCTGATCGGTGACGTGATCCGCCGGAAAATAAACCGGACCCTCGGGCAGGCGCGCCACGATTAAATTCCGCAGCTCGTCCAGGTTTTCACCAGTGTGGGCTGACACGGGCACGTATTCGGCAAAATCGTGCAGATCGCGGTATCGCTTCAGTTGGCCTAACAACCGGGACTTATCTTCCACCAGATCGATTTTGTTCAGCGCAAGGACGGCAGGGGTTCCCGTTTTCTTGAGCAGGTCCACAGCCTCCACGTCTTTAGGCGTTACGTTCACCGATGCGTCAGCCACAAACAGCAACAGGTCCCGGTCATTCAGCGCGGCCCGCACAGTCTCCATCATGCGCTTGTTGATTGTTGAGTCGGCGCGGTGAATCCCCGGCGTATCGGCAAAAACGATCTGCGCAAGGCTGGTAGTGACAACTCCCTGGATCGCGGTGCGCGTAGTTTGCGGTTTGTCAGCAACGATCGCGATCTTCGCACCGACGAGAGTATTCAGCAGCGTCGATTTGCCTGTGTTCGGCCGGCCAAGGATGGAGACGAACCCGGACCGGAAGCCGGGGCTACGACCCGGCTCAGTAGGCTGATCTGCCGTTTTCAAGCGCTCACTGCTTGCGACTTGCGCACCCGCACCCGCTCAACGCGCCGTTCATCACTGGCCAGAACGTCGATGTGAATGCCGTCGCGCTCCACGAATTCGCCGGCTAGGGGCACCCGGCCGAGCCACTCTGTGACCAGGCCACCGACCGTGGTGGATTCGATGTCATCTTGCGGCCGGAATTCCAGCATATCCTCCAGCCGAGCCAGATCGAAATTGCCCGAAACAATGTAGCCGCCCTCCCCATCCTCGGTGACATCGGAATCCGGTTCATGCTCGTCGCGAATCTCACCCAGGATCACCTCGACCAGATCTTCCATGGTCGCGAGACCGGCGGTGTTGCCGTACTCGTCTACCACAATCACCATATGCGTGCTGTCCTGCTGCATCTCGCGCATGAGATCATGCACCGGCTTGGTCTCGGGCACGAAACGGATGGGACGCAGTAGTTCCCGCACGCTCCGCCGCTCCCTCTCGTCTTCCTCCAACTCGAACATGTCACGAACATGGACGAACCCGATGATCTGATCAATGGATGTTTCGAATATCGGAATCCGCGAATATTGCTCATTGATGACAAGGTGGCGCAGTTGCTCCAGGGTGGCATCGGCCGAGATGGCCACGATGTTCGGCCGGGGGGTCATCACTTCACGCACGACTTTGTCGCCGAACTCCACAACCGACTGGATCAACTTGCGGTCTTCCTCCTCGATCAGACCTCCCTCGGCGCCGGCTTCGATCAGTGCCTCGATGTTCTCGGCCTGCGTGGCGGACTCCTCGGCGCCGGTACTCTCAACACCCGCCTCGATGAGCGAGTAAAAAAAGGTGAAAATCGCGGCTACCGGCTGCATCGCCACGGCGAGCAGGTGCAGTAGCGGGATGAGAGGTGCGAGCCATTTACCCCCTGTGCGCCGGTACAGAATCTGCGGGATGGCGTAGCCCGCCACCAGCATCAGCAAAACGGCGGTAGAACAAGCTTCCAGAAGGCTCTGCCAGGTGGGGGCGCCGGTTAGCAGGTTGGCCAATACCAGCACTCCCAGCAGCGCGAGGATGGCGTGCTTGACCAGGGAGAAGGAAAGCGCACCCCGGTCGGTTTCCAGGCCGATCTTTTCTTCGACCGAGCTCTTAAAGAATTCCAATGCCGGAAGGTCGCGTGTTCGCAGCCGAAGGCTTTCCAGATAAAGCAACTGAACGGCGCTGGCAGCCGTTAGCAGGATTACCGCGAGCACGGTCCCTGCAAATAGGGCATAGTTCATCCGCTCACCCGTTCGATCAAGCCGGCGCGCAAGCCGAGCTTCCTGCGCCAGGCGGCCTCGGCACGAGCCATGGCACCGCCGTCGCGCTCATGATCCATACCCGCCAGATGCAGCACGCCGTGCAACATCAGGATGCGAATTTCCTCTTCCACCGAATGGCCGAACTCCCGCGACTGGTGCACAGCTCGTTGGAGGGAGATAGCCAGCTCTCCCAGTTGCGCTTCGCCATCGGCAGCCGGAAAGGACAGAACGTCGGTGGGATAATGCTTGGCGAGAAACCTCTGGTTGAGACGTTGCAGTTCCGCGTCACCGGTAATCAAACAATGAAACTCGCGCCCGCCCGTGACACGGTCGCGCAATTGAAGCGCAAATCGCTCGAGGGCCCGACTATCCAATCCGGAAGGCTTGCGACGAAACAAAACCAGTGGTTCAGAGTCCGGCATGGAGACGCCCTCAGGCGTTGGGGAGTTCGGCCGCTTTTCCGTTCTCGCCGATGGACGCTTCCGCAGTCTCGCCCGATAGCCGCAGCGTCAACTGCCGGCCCGCACCTACCATTTCGTTGTATTTTTCGTAGGCTTTGACGATACGCTGCACCAGGCTGTGCCGCACCACGTCGCGCTCGTCAAAGTTGACAAAGCTGATGCCGGTGACGCCTTTCAGAACTTCTAGCGCGTCCAGTAAGCCGCTGCGCCTTCCCGGCGGAAGGTCGATTTGTGTCACGTCGCCGTTCACCACCATCTTGGAATTGAAGCCCTGCCGCGTGAGGACCATCTTCATCTGCTCGGCCGTCGAATTCTGGGCCTCGTCTAGAATGATAAAGCTGTCGTTGAGCGTGCGGCCGCGCATGAAGGCAATCGGCGCTACCTCAATCACCGCGCGCTCCAGCAGCTTTTCTACCTTCTCGGCCTCCAGCATGTCGTAGAGGGCGTCGTACAGCGGCCGCAGGTAGGGATCCACTTTCTCTTGCAGCGTGCCGGGCAGAAATCCCAGCCGCTCGCCTGCCTCTACTGCCGGCCGAGTCAGAATGATCCGCGAGACGCGCTTGGCAAGCAGCGCCGAAACACCCATGGCCACGGCCAGGTAGGTTTTTCCCGTTCCTGCAGGCCCCACGCCAAAAACCAGATCGTTGCGTTCGATGGCCTCCATGTAGCGGCGCTGGTTTACGGTTTTGGGCGCCAGCAGCTTTTTACCGAAAGTGCGCTGCCTGCCGCTGGATACCAGCGCTCGCAGGCTGACCTCAGGATCTTCCGTGCACACTCGGAGGTAGCTGTTCAGGTCGCCATTGTTGAAAACGTGTCCTTCGCGCACCAGGGCCGCGTACTCTTCAAGAATGTTCTCCGCGCGCGAGACGTTGGCCGGCTCGCCTTCGATTTCGAGCGAGCTGTCCACCAAGTGGGTACTGATCTGCAATCCGGATTCCAGCAGCCGAATATTTTCATCGCGCGTGCCGAAAAGGCTTTCGATTCCGCGGACGATGGGAACGCTTACTTTCATTTAGCGGGTATCTGAATCCTTCGCGTTATGCATGGATAGCCGTGCGCTGGAAAGACGGTTGACTACTTGCGCGAAAAGACGAACCTGCAGGAGAGATCAACCAACGTGACACTAAAGGCCCGCCGATGCGGGCGGACATACCTACCATCTGGCTTTATTATATCAATCCTGGAGTATGATGCTCAAACCTTCCGCTCGGACGGCGCGGAGGGTACCCGCATCCAACTAAACAATGACTTGCGAGAGAGGGGCGTGGAGGTCGGTCGCGCGACGTTGATGGTGCTCGACCTGTGGTGCCAAGCACGCCTTGACCGTCATGCTCTCGGGGCCACACTGAAAGGGCACGGCGATCCAATCCGCACGATGGACGCTCGAGGCGGTGAAATTGTGGCCGAAGACCACAACGGGAATGCTCATCTCCAGCATCCCGATCTCGGCTTCGAGGGCGTTCTTGAAGCTGCCCACGATCATGTTGGCAACTTCGCCTATCGCGTCCAGGACTTCCTGGTCGATCGAGCCAAACTCCGACATCAGCAAATGCCCGGAAATCTTGCGAGCAAACTCTCCAGTACAGCAAATGCTGCCGGTACCGACCCACTTCCCGGTTAGTCCGATGAGAGCTACTACCCCGTTGGCCGGCTCCAGCTTGCTCGCCTGCCGGTAGGCCTCGCCCGGGGTGATTTCCAATCCGAGCATGGTTGAAAAAACCTCATCAGTTGCGCCGCGCAGAGCCGCGACTAGTTTTGCTTGATCCACTTCCTGGGGCATGGTCTCTCCTCTATGCGGCCTCTTTCTATTGCCCACTAACGCAGAGCGTGCGGCGTCGAACCGGCTGCTCGGGCTGGAGAGACAGGCAAGCCCTCACCTCCAGGCGTTCGCCGTCACAGGCGAACGGTACCACCACCCAATCGACGCTCTGGGACGTACCGGCCATGAAATTGTGGCCGAAAACGACCATGGGGATGCTCATCCCCAGAGGGCCGGCGTCCTCCTCCAGAGCGTTCTTGAAGTTGCCAATAATCATGTTGGTAATTTCCCCCATGGCATCCAGTACTTCCTGGTCAACGGCAGCGAACTCCGACATCAGGAATCGCCCGGAGATCCGCCGCGCCAACTCCCCGGTGCATGTCAAGCTGCCCGTGCCCGTCCACTTCCCAGTGAGGCCGATCAGCGCAATGACCCCGTTCGCCCGCTCCGGCTTGCACGGCTGGCGGTAGGCTTCCAGACTCTGGATCTCCATACCGAGCATCATGGAGAATACGTCCCCCGTGGCGTGGCGCATGGCCGCGACTACGGTTGCTTGATTGAGCTCCTGCGACATGATTTCTCTTCAGGTATCCCGCGGCGCGTCCTACAGAATACCCGCCAACTTTTCCTTGATCTGATCCGCCGTGAACGGTTTGCGAACGAATCCCTGGGCTCCTAGTTGAACGGCCTCCATAACCTTGGTTTGACTGCCCTCGGTACTGATCATCAGGACGGGCACGTGTTTCCATTGCTCGTGCGAGCGGAGCTCGCCGAGAAATTGTAGTCCATCCATGTTCGGCATATTGATGTCAGAAAGAATCAGCCCCACCGGCTGCTGCTTGACCGCATCCAAAGCCTCGCGCCCGTCGGCGGCCTCAATGACCTTCCCTACTCCCAGGTTCGCCTGTGACAAAACCCGTTGCAGAATCTTCCGAATAGCAGCCGAGTCATCTACGATCAGTACGTCCACAGGCATCCGTTCTCTCTCCTGTCATCGTTGATCGGCAGGACTACCGGAAATCATTAGGCTCTAGGTGTCCCCCTCGCCTCGCCGGTCGCGTTGCCGGGGGCGCCAGCGGGCCAGGAAGGCTTCGCCGGCGAAGTTCTCCAGCTCCCGATTCCACTCGACGCGCCACGCTTCCCACTTACGGCGACGTAATTTCTCGAGGAGCCGGACGCGGCGGTGCGCCTCGACGACTCGCGCCTGCTGGCTGGCGATGCGCCCGCCAGCATCCCGCCCCTGACGGTCGTTGGCCGCGATCTCGCGCTCCAACCGCGCACGGTAGCTGCCCAGCGCTGCCAGATCGCCGCCATCCACCAGCGAGCATGCCAGCAGTTGCTTTCCCGCCCGCTCCCAGGATGCGAGCATCTCGAGCCGGGCCTCCTCCAGACTTTTCCTCTCCGCCAGCAATCCGGCCAGGCGTGACTCTTCGGCTTCAAATTCCTTCCGCCGCCAGCTCAGGATTCGGTCCAGCGAAAACTGGAAGCTCCGCATGGCGGCTTCAGGCGAGCGCCGCCGCCAGCGCTCTCAGGCGGGTCACAGTCTCTTCGCGCCGCGCGCGCACGTGCGCATCCTGGCGGAGAAAATCCAGCAGTCCCTCGCGTACCCGGATACTGGCGTCGAGGCGCGGGTTGGTGCCAGACACGTAAGCGCCAAGCTGAATCAGGTCTTCGGCCTGCTGATAGATGGCCAGCGCCTCACGCACCTTGCGCGCCGCCTCTTGCTGCTCCGCGCTCGCCACGCGCGAGGTCAGACGGCTGACCGATTGCAAAATGTCGATGGCCGGGTAATGTCCGGCGTCGCCCAGCCGCCGCGACAGCACGATATGTCCGTCCAAAATCCCGCGCACGGCATCGCAGATCGGCTCATTGAAGTCGTCACCTTCCACCAGGACGGTGAAGAAACCGGTGATCGAACCTCGCGCGAAGTTTCCGGCGCGCTCGAATATCTTGGGCAGCAGATGAAAGACGGAGGGCGTGTAACCCTTCTGGCTGGGCGGCTCTCCGGCCGCCAGGCCGATTTCGCGCTGCGCCATGGCCAGGCGGGTGACCGAGTCCATCACCAGCAAAACGCTCGCCCCCCGGTCGCGAAAGTACTCGGCCACGGCCAGAGCGACAAAACAGGCTCGCACGCGTAACGGAGCCGGCTGGTCGGAGGTGGCCGTTACCACCACGGCGCGCCGCCGTGCCTGTTCACCCAGTTCCTGCTCGAGGAACGCGCGCACCTCGCGGTTGCGCTCCCCAATCATGCCGATCACCGTTACGTCGGCTGAGTGATTACGCGACATGGAGGCGAGTAGCGTGCTCTTGCCCACACCGCTGCCGCCGAAAATTCCCAACCGCTGTCCTTTGCCGCAGGGCAGCAAGCTGTCAATGGCCCGGATGCCGGTTTCCAGCGGCTCGGTAATGTGTTCGCGGTCGAGGGGGCTGGGCGCCGCACGGTATAGGTCATACCAATCCTCGGCGGCAATGGGAGGGCCCCCGTCCATGGACCGTCCGAAGCCGTCCAGCACCCGGCCGAGCAGAGCACCACCCACCGCCACGCGCGCGTCTTCTGCCCGCGCAACGATGCGGTCACCGATCTGTAGTCCCCCGGTTTCCTCAAGAGGCATAGAGAGCAGGTTGCCGTCGCGAAAGCCGATTACCTGGGCGCGCACCTTGCGCCTGTCTGCGCTGTGGATCTCGCAGAAGTCCCCGATCCCCGCGGCCGGACCGCGTGACTCGATCAGCAGCCCGACCAGCCCCACCACTACGCCGGACCTTTCCAGCGGGTTCAGCGTAGAAACGCGCTTCAGGTAGGTGTTCAGATCGATGGCGTCGTCTCTCACCTCGTGCTCCGGAACCGGTCGGTGAGCCCGCGCTCGATCTCCGCCAGTTGCTTCTCCGCCGATGCATCCAGATTTCCGCGCGCAGTCTCAAAGATGGCGTCGCCCAATCCCAGTGACGCGTCACCGGTCACCGTGATTGCGCCGCGGCCCCCATCCGACAGCATCGCGCGCACCGTGGCCTCATGCTCCGGGTGCACCCGCAAACGGGTCGTCTCGGTGGCCGCCAACTGTTCGAGCGCCGCCTTGACTAATCCTTTGATGGTTTGCGGATCAATGGTCAGCTCACGCCGGACTATGCGGCGTGCAATTGCCACCGCCAGCCGGATGAGATCTTCCTCGGCATGCTCCCGTAGGCGGGGCCGCAAAGCAGCCAGTTCCTTTACCGTGCGCGCCAGCTGCTCCACCACCGGGCGGACGTCAGCCTGTGCCTGGGCGCGGCCGGCAGCTTCCCCATCGCGAAAGGCCATCGCGCGCGCCTCCTTCAGGGCGCTCTCGCTCAGGCCGGGCCCTTCGCTCGACGGACGGTCCGTAGCTGCCGCCGGTCGCAACCCGGTCGGCGCTACCAGCGCTTCATCCACGGGCGGCCACACCAGGGGCTGGCCTTCGGTGGATTGCCGCCGTACCAATGCCCTAGCTGACATATTGCTCTCCCGGCGCCGCACCCTTTAGACTAAGAACGCCGTCGGCTTCCAATTGCCGGATCACGGTGATGATCTGCTGTTGTGCGGCCTCAACGTCGCGAAGCTTAACCGGACCCAGCGCCTCCATGTCCTCACGCAGCATCTCGGCGCCGCGCTGCGACATGGCTTTCAGGAAATGGTCCTTCAACTGATCGCTGGTTCCTTTGAGCGCCACCGTCAGCAGTTTGCGATCGACCTTTCCCAGCAACTCTTTCATGGCGTTCTGGTCGATCATGACGATGTCCTCGAACACGAACATCAGATGGCGGATGGTCTCCGCCAGGTTCCCGTCCTGCTGCTCGATATTCTCCAGAATTTCCTTGTTGGTCATCGAATCCAGACGGTTGAACAACTCGGCGACCGCCCGCACGCCGCCATAGGATTCGCGGCTGAATTCTCCCAGCGCTTTCAGCTTCTGACCGATCACAGCGGCGATCTTGTGCACGATTTCCGGAGAGATCTGATCCAGGTTGGCCATGCGCATGGCGACATCAGCGCGCAAATTGGGCGGCAGCGAAACCAGCAGCGCTGCCGCCTGCGGCGCGTCCAGGTGCGACAACACCAGGGCGATCGTCTGCGGATGCTCGCTGTGCACGAACTTCGCTAGCTGCTGCGGATCGGCCTTTTGCAACGCGTCCAGACTGACCGCCTCGGCCCCCAGAGCCTTAATCAGCCGATCCACCAGTTTCTTCGCTGTGTCCGCGCCGAAAGCGTTCAGGAGCATATTGCGGGCGTAATCCAGGCCTCCTTTGAGGGCAAAGTCGCGCGCCACACTCATCTGGTAGAACTCTTCCGCTACCTCTTCCACTTGCTCCGCAGTGATGGTGTTGATGCGCGCCACTTCCCGGCTGACGAGCTGCACCTCTTCCTCGGAAAGATTGCGCACAAACTCGGCGCTGGCCTGATCCCCCAGTGCCACCAGCAGGATCGCGGCCTTGCGAATGCCGGTCAGGTTTTCGAGAGCCTTTTCAGCGACAACCGCCATCTTCCTGTTCCATCGTTAGATCAGTACTCTTTTCTGTGCGGGACTTCACCGATCCACGCCCGCAAGACGTGCGTTCCGATGCTGGCGTCCTTTTTGCCCTGCTCCCGCACTTGTTTGAGCAATACCTCGGTTTTCTTGGTGGTCACCTTGGGCATCTTAATCGAGCTCAGAGCCTCCTGCTCCATGCGGTGCTCCAATTCCGCTTGCTCGGCCAGACGCGCCTGGATCTGCTGGTCGAGTGACGCGGTAATGGCGGCTGCTTCGCCGGATTCGAGCGCTGGAGCCGCTGTCGCCTTCGCCGGCCGCTTCCGGCTGCGGACCCAGAGAAACACAGCCGCGCCAACCGCGAGGAGTGCGCCGGCGACGGCGCCTCCTGCCATTTTGGGATCGCGCAGCAGCTCCAGCCAGCGCGGCTCGCCGATTCGCGCCGGCGGGCTGGGTGCGGACGGCTCCTCCTGTTGGCCTTCCGGGTGCAGAGTCATTTCGAACGGCAGCGCCTCCACCGTGAGCTGGTCCCCGCGTTCCGGCACCAGCCCGGCAACTCCGGCCACCAGATCCCGGATGGCTTTGAGGGTTTCGGGAGCCGGCGGCACGAGCACGCGATGCCGCTGCTTTCCCGTTGCTTCCCAGTGAACGTCCTGATCCAACAGAACCGCAAGCGACATGCGCCTGACCGCGCCTTGGGGCTGGCGCGTGCGCCGCACCGTGCGCGTGGACTGATAGGCGATATTCTCGGTTCGGCGTGAGACCCCGGCCAGCAGCGTGCCCGGACGCGAGGTGGGCCGCGGCAGGTTGGATGCGGTTCCGGGGACTCCGTTGGCACCCGTGCCCCCGCTAATGTCTTCGGTTTTCTGCGAGCTCACCATGACCGAACGCGTGGGGTCATAGATCTCCTCGCTCTGCTCCACACTCGAAAAATCGCAGTCGACCGAGACTCCCACGCGGAATTTATCGGCGCCCAACAGAGGTTCGAGCGTGGTGTTGATTTTGTGGGCAAGGTCGCGCTCCACGCTTTGCCGGAAATCCAGCAATCCTTCCGACGGCTCCGGGCCGTCTGCCGACAAACCCTTGCGCGGCCGGTTGAGCAGATTGCCCTCCATATCCACCACCGTAACGGCTTCGGGCGCCAAACCCTCGACGGCGCTGGCAACTAGGTAGCTAATGGCGGTCACGTTGCCTGCGGCCAACCGCGCCCCCGGCTTTAGCCGCACCAGCACACTGGCCTTAGCCGGCTGGCGCTCTTCGGTATAGATGGAATCCTTGGCGAGCGAGATGTGAATGCGGGCCTGTTCCACCTCGCCCAGACACATGACCGAGCGCTCCAGTTCTCCCTCGAGCGCGCGGTGATAGTTGACGTGTTCGGTGAACTCGGTGGCGCCCAGGTTGTTCTTGTCGAACAGCTCGAAGCCGATGCGCCCGCTCTTAGGTAGCCCCGCTGCCGCCAGCGCGAGGCGAGACTCGGCGGCTCTCGCCGACGCCACCAGCACGGTCGCGCCGTTATCGCCGAGACGATACTCCACTCCCGACTGCTTCAACTTCTCGACTACCGCGGCGGCGTCTTCGGCGGCGAGCGAGGTATACAGCGGCCGGAAATCGCTTTCGCGGTGCCAATGCGTAAACAGTGGCAGGCCGACCAGCACGGTTGTGGCAGCAGCCAGAATCATCACACGCTGTCGCACGCTCAGACTGGCCACGAGTTTCTTGAGGGGGTCCATCGGTTGGGCGCTGCAGACCGCTCTAGATCTGCATGCGCATTACCTCCTGATAAGCCGAGACAACTTTGTTGCGCACCTGCAGGAAAAGGTCGAACGACAGGCTGGCGCGCTGCACCGCCAGGATGGTCGAGTGCAACTCACCGCCTTCTCCGGAAAGGAATTGCTCGACCGCTTGCGAACCGGCGTTCTGGCTGGCTTCCACGGTTTGGATGGCGCTTTCGAGCACCCCCGGAAAGTCGCCTCCTCCTCCCTGGACGGCCGGTGCGGGAGCCGGCGCCAACGGGGTAACACTGGTGACGGGAGTAATGGGAGCGGACATAGGCTCAGTGGAACAGGTCGATGGAGTGCTGGATCATATCCTTAATGGCGGATACGGCGGCCACATTGGCCTCATAGCCGCGGGCTGCACCCATCAGATCAACCATATCCTCGGCCGGATTCATGCGGGGAAATGCGACGTATCCCTGGGCATCGGCGTCAGGGTGCCCCGGCAGATAGCGCTTTTCGGGCTCCTGGTTGTCCACCGCAATTCCGGCGACGCCCACTCCCTCGAGTCCGCTGCCGTCTACGCCGCTCGACTGCGCCTCGAAGACCGATGCAAACGGAGAGACCGCATAGTCGGTCGCAAATACCGCATCCTTGCGCCGATACGGTCCCCCCTCCGGCGTGCGCGTGGTCTCGGCATTGGCCAGGTTCTCGGTGAGCAACTCAGCACGCGTGCGCTGCGCAGACATTCCCGAAGCACTAACAGACAGGGCGGAGAACAGGCTCATGTGCTGCTCCCTTCAGTAATGGCAGCGTGCAAGGTCTGGATCTCGGAGCGCATCAGCTCAGTGGCGACGTTGAAGCGCAGCGCGTTTTCGGCAAGCAGACGGGACTCACGGTCCACGCTGACGTTGTTGCCGTCGTTTTTGACTTTAAGCCCGGGCACTTCGATGACAGCCGGAAGCGCATTCGCGATCGCGCTCTGGAATTCGCTCTGGAAGTCGATATCCCGGGTTTTATAGCCGGGTGTGTCCGCATTGGCAATGTTCGAAGCGACCAGCTTCTGGCGGGCGCTCACGAGATCCATGTAGCGCTCGATGCGCGAGGCAAGGCCGTCCAGCATGGCACTGTGGTAATAGCATTCCGCTGGCCATGCCGCGGATGATGACGGGAAAGAAGTTCAGCCCCGGCGAGAGCGGCAGGAACCTGGCATCGACAACATTCTGCCGCTTTCTCGCGCTCTCTAGGTCGCGGCCGGCCAATTCAAATAGGCCACCGTAGCCGTGCGGCCTTTAGCCTTGCCTTTGCTGGAATGCGGCGCCGTTTCCCGCGTGGTTCCCGCCGGCTTCGGCAACCTGATCTACGTACGTAAGCGCTTGACGCGCCAACTCTGCCGGCAGCGGATCGGAGTGCCGCAGCAACTTGATCAGTAGCCGAACCCAAGCCAATTCCTGGGGCTGGATCCCGACCATGTGGCACGACCGCGATGGTTGCAACGTATGCCTCCCGTGAGTCTTTTCGGCGCGCCGGCGGACTGTTTGAGAGATTTTTTCGGGGCTGGCCCTCAAGTAGCCGGTCGTTTCTGCCGATCCAGGGCGCATGCGCCTGCTGGCTCTGGGCTGCCTCTCGACGGCACTGTTGGGTCAGGAGCCACCGCAAACCACAGCCTGGGCACAGATGCAAAGCTCGATCGAGGAGCAGCGCTCGGCGGTGCGCAAGCAGGCACCAGCGCTGGCAGGAGAGTTTTTTATCCTCCCGGCTTTTGTTCTGCCCCCTCCGCAGCCGTTGGGCGCGCCCGTCGTAGCAGCCGCAGACTCCGGCTGCACCCCGCTGAGCGATGCCCAGTTGAAGTCGCTCACCTCCGAGGCGGCGCAGGCAGCCGGCATCAAACCCGAGTGGCTGCTGGCGGTCGTAGCGGAGAAGTCCCAGGGCCGGCCGTGCGCCCTGTCGCCCGCTGGAACTGCCGGCCTCATGCAGTTGTCGCCCGCCGCAATTGACGCTTTACAGGTCCACGATCCATTCGACCCCCGCGAGAACCTGGCAGCGGGCGCGCGTCTGATCGCGCAACTGGTCGCGGCCCACCAGGGCGACTTCGCCCGTGCCCGGGCAGCTTATGACGGAAATCCACCCGGCGGCCCTCCCGTACCCGCCGCAGGGGTTTCCCGTCCCTCGCACCCGTAAACCAGCCGGCTCCGGCCGATAAGGGTAAGTGAGGGTCCAGCCGCCGAGAACCGCCGGCTCTCCCTTTTGCCGTCCACGGCAACCCTAGGCGTCGGGGGAGGATTTATGAACGTCGCGCCGCTGCATAATTTCCAAATTGTGGCGCCCTCGCCGGTTCCGGCTTCCAACGATCAGCAGGCCGAAAATCTGGCGCTGGTGCAAGCCGTTCAAGCCATCAATGCCGCGGAACTGTACGGGGAACAGGGTGAATTGAGCTTTGCCCTGGACCGCCGCACGCAGCGTGGCGTGGTCCGGCTGATCCGTCGGAAAACAAAAGAGGTAATCCGTGAAGTCCCCGCCGACCAAGTGCTAAGCCTGGTGGAGTCGCTGGAACCAGGCGACAGGTAAACGGACCATGGCCGGGTCTCGGCGCCCTCCCCGGAATCGCTCAAACCTTCCGCCATGCCGCCGATATGCGCTGGTGGAGGCAGCCATATGACGAACCGCGCACAAGAGGCGTACATCAACCAAAAGATCCTTTCGGCCGATCCGGTCGAGCTCGTCTGCATGCTATACGCTGGCGCCTCCGAAGCTGTAGAGACGGCGCGCGCGCGCTTAAAGGCGGGGGACATCCGGGGACGGTCATCGGCCATCACCAAGGCCCTCAGAATCCTCTTCGAGCTCTCAGGCACACTCGACCATCAGCGCGCTCCGGAGATGAGCCGGAATCTGGCGGCTCTCTATGATTACATGCAGCGGCGTCTGATCGAGGCCAACTTGCGGCAGGTGGATCCTCCTCTGGCCGAGGTCCTGACTCTGCTCGAGACCCTGGGCGCGGCGTGGCGAGGTCTGGCTGCGCCTGCCGTCGAAGTGCGCGTTGCGCCGGCTACTGCCGGGAGCACTTCTCCTAAACTCAAACCCACGCTAGCCGCCTGGAATCCGCCCGCACACCTCGGCGAACCGGAGCCCGTTCACGGTTGGAGCTTCTGAGGGGCCGCGGGGGGATCACCGCTCTCCCGATTTTGGTCATGGGCGAGCCCCTGCGCCATGACGCGGGCGAGGCCTAAGCCGCCATGACCCGCCATCGCCTGGGCCAATTCGTCCTCGGCCAGCTCCACGGCCTGGGATCCGGCATCATCGTTATCGGTGCCGGTCCATCCGCCGTCGTCGGATTCGTGCATGGACTTCAGCATCTGGCCGATGAGCAGGGCCTCGAATTGTTGCGCTGCGCTTTCGATGCGGCGCGAATCTTGACCGGCCTTCTCGTCGGACGTCAGAACGGAGGGCAACAACCCGCTCGCAGCCGTGATCGGCGTCATCAGATCACCTCCAGGTCGGCTTCGAGCGCGCCTGCGGCGTGGAGGCTCTGTAAAATGGCAATCACGTCGCGTGCCGAGGCTCCGATGGCGTTGAGCGCGCGCACGAGTTCCTCCACCGTAGCCCCCTGCTTGAGCACTACATTGCGCGCCTTCTCCTGCTTCACGCCCACGGCGGTCTCGGGAACTACCTGGGTGGTGCCTCCCGAGAGCGGACCCGGTTGGGATACTTCCAGGGCCGTCTGGATTTCGACGGTCAAGTTCCCTTGCAGAATAGCCACCGGGCCGATGCGCACATCTTTGCCCAGCACGATGGTCCCTGTGCGCTCATTGACCACGACGCGCGCGGCGCGGTCGACCGATACGGTAAGCGCCTCCATCTCAGCCACAAAATCGGTCGCACTTTGGGCGAACGCCGCCGGCAAAGCCACACTGACCAAACCTGCGTTTTCGGCGCGCGCGATGGGTGGTGCGCCGGCGGCAAACCGGTTGTTGACAGCCTTGGCGATGCGTGATGCCGTGATGAAATCGGCCTCGCGCAACTGCAGCTTGATGGGGGTCTGGGGTGTGCGGGACGGGGCCAGGCGTTCAACCAGGGCGCCGTTCGGCACCCGGCCGACCGTGGGATGGTTCACGGTCTGCGTGGTCCCGCCTCTTCCGGCGAGGAAACCGCCGGTCACGATCGGACCCTGCGCCATGGCGTAGGTCGTCCCATCCACCCCCTCGAGCGGCGTCATCACCAGCAGCCCCCCCTGCAGGTTCTTGGCGTCACCCATCGAGGACACGGTCACGTCGATGTGCATGCCCGGTTGGGCGAAAGCCGGGAGCGTAGCAGTCACCATGACGGCTGCCGTGTTCTTCACCATGATCACCGTGGGGTCGACTACCACTCCCATGCGCTGCAGTAGGTTGGCCAGGCTGCGATATGGAAACACAGTCTGCTGACTGTCCCCGGTTCCGGCCAGCCCCACCGCCAGCCCGTAACCCATCAACTGGTTGTCGCGGACCCCTTCGAGCGTCACCAGATCCTTCAGGCGAGCAGCGGCCGGGGCTTCGTCTGCCGGCCGGGCGGGCGCAACCAGGCCGGAGAACAGCAGCACAGCTTCCAGGCAACCCAGAGTTCTCATAAAGGAAGCAGACCCATCAGCAGACGGTAGAGAATGAACGGCTGGCGGATGGCATCGCCGACCACACCCTTGCCGTTCAGCCGGATCTCCATTTGCCCCAGTTGGTCGCTGAGCACAACGTTGGCCGTTGACAGATCGACGGGCCGGACCACCCCCCGCACCGTGATCAACTGCCGCTCCGAATTGACGTCGATGTCCTTGGAACCCTCGACCACCATGTAGCCGTTCGGCAGAACGTGAGTCACGCGCGCCGTGATGGTCGTCGAAAACGTGATGTCCCGGCTGGTGGTACCGGTTCCATTGATGGCCGTATTGCCGGAAAGATTGGCCAGATTGGCCAAGGGCCCGGTGGCCTTAGTGACGCCGCCGAGAGCGGTGATGGCGCTGGAGGCCGAAGAAGTGCGTCCGGTTTTGGTGGCGGCGGTGGATGCCGCGGAAACCGATTCGTTCACCTGGATGGTGATGACATCATTGACGTGGCTGGCGCGAAGCTCGCTTGTCAGATTGAGCAGCGGAGCCGCCGCCGACCACACCGAACCGGGCGAGGTGTCGGCCGCAGAGGGACCCGTTTTCATAGCCTCGGCGATGTAGCGGTCGAGGGGACTCGGTTCCGGCGGCTTCTCTGCCTTCTTCTTTGCTGAGATTGCGGAAGCCAAAACCAGGGCTGCGGCGAGTGTCAGCAGTCTGCGAGACATGTCATTTTTCTCCCGACGGCGCCGCCGGAAGGTCGACGGCTGCGTTCCCGGTGCCTTCCACACGGGCGCGAAACGTTTTTCCGGTAACCGGGTTTCTCACCGGAATGAGATCGCCCCGGCGGCCATCACCGCCCGCAATACCCTCGAGCCTCAGATGCGCCAGACCGCTGGTTACTTGTACCGTAACCGGGTCTCCGCTATGGACCGCCCACGGAACGTCTAGCTGATTCAGGTAGACCGGCGCTCCAGCCGGAACAGGCCGGCGCGGTATGCGGCCCACGACTTCGCCGGCTGTGCCAGCCGGTTGCGGACCGAACAGCGGACGCGTGACGGTCGCGAGGCGCAACTGGCCGGGCTGAATGGGGCGTCCAGCCGCCAGCTCCTCGCCCGCACTCACTTGCGGGGCGCGCACTTCAATCCGCGCACGGGCCCAGATGGTGAACCGCCCGTGCTCACCGTATCGCACGAATCCCTTCCAAAGTACTGCGGTCTCCGTCCCCGTTCCCTCGGAAACGGCACTAGCGCGTGGAAACTCGAGCGGGCCCTGCGGAACCGGATAACGGCTCCAGTCGAGCAGTTGCACACGGACATGCGGCTCCCCTGCAGCGGCGGCCAGCGAGGCCTGCAAAACTTCGGGAACGAGCGGTGCGGTGGGGCGCTCCACGCAGAATTCGGCCGGGGGTTCCGTCGGCACACCCTGGCGCCGCGCCAATCGCTGGAGCTCGGCCGAGCGGAAAACCCGCCGCAGCCCGGGTGCAGGCGTGAAACCGAGTTCGGTGTCCGGAGGCCATTGCGCCAGCGCCGGAACCGCCGCAGCCAAGTCACGCGCCACCACTCGGTCGCCTTCGACCGGTACGCACGCCATGGCGGTCCAGAATCCAAGTGCCAGCATCATTGCGTGAGATTGTTGACGTCCTGGTACATCTCGTCGGCGGCCTTGATGACCTTCGAATTGGCCTCATACGAGCGTTGCGCCACGATCATATTGATGAACTCCGTGACCACGCTAACATTCGATTGCTCCACATAGCCCTGCTGCAGCGTCCCCAGTCCCTCGGGTCCGCCGGGATTGGCAATTGTCGGCTCGCCCGAGGCGTCGGTTGGCATATAGAGGTTTTGTCCCATGGCGTTCAAACCGCCGGGATTGGCGAACAGCGCGAGCTGGATCTGGCCGGCCGTCTGCGAGGCGGTCTGTCCCGGAGTCGAGAAGCTGACCGTTCCATCGGCGGCGATGCTGATGTTCTGGGCGTTGGCCGGCAGCGTGATCTGCGGTACCAGTGCATAGCCGTTGGCATTCACGACATTGCCGTTGTTATTAAGCTGAAAGGAGCCGTCGCGGGTATACGCCATGGTTCCATTAGGCTGGAGGATCTGAAAGAAACCGTTGCCCTGGATGGCGAGGTCGAGCGTGTTCTGCGTCTGCTGCAGGCTTCCCTGAGTGAAGATCACTTCGTTCGATGCCTGCCGGGTCCCGAGGCCCACCTGCAAGCCGCTGGGAAACACGGTTTGCTGCGCGCTCGAGGTGCCAGGCTGCGTGGTGTTCTGGTAAAGCAGGTCCTGAAACTGCGCCTGGCGCGTCTTGTAGCCATTGGTGTTGGAGTTGGCCAGGTTGTTGGCGATGTTGTCGAGGTTGGATTGTTGCGCCATCATCCCGCTGGCGGCGCTATATAGAGCGCGGATCATACGTTATAAAAACCTCCCGAAGTCTTCCCTAGATTTTGGCCACCTGCTCGACGGCTTGGCGGTTCATTTCATCTCCCAGGCTGGCGGCCTTGCGCAGCATCTCGAACTGCCGCATGACGGTCACCAGCCGCGCGGCGCCTTCGGCGCCGGTGGCGTTGGAACTCTCGATCATCCCTTGGCGTAGCTCATACGCGGAGGCCGCGACCGGCTGGACGCTCGGATCGGCCAGTTGAAAATAGCTGTGACCTCGCTTGGTGAGCACCGACGGATCGGAAAAATCGGCCATGGCCAGTTGTCCCACGGCGTTCCCGTCCTGGCTGACGGTGCCGTCGGCGGCGATGGCAACGGGCCGGGTGGGATCTATTGTCACCGAACCGCCGCCCACTTTTTGTAATGCGTACCCTTCTGCCCCTACCAGTTGTCCGGCGGCCGAGACGCGGAAACTGCCGTTGCGAGTATACAGGGATCCAGTGGGGCCGGCGGCGGTAAAGAAGCCTTTGCCGGAGACCGCCACATCCAGCGGGTTGCCCGTCGACCGCAGTTCCCCCTGGGAAAAATCTGTCCAGGGCCGCTCGATCACCGGCAGCGTGTCGGCATCCGGAACCGACCCGGCTGCCTCCGGCGCTACGTACAAGCTGTAGAACTCCCGGTCGACCTTATATCCGCCAGCCGCTTCGTTGGCCAGGTTATTGGCCAGCATGTCGAGCGAGTCCATGCGCGACCGCAAGCCGCTGGCCGCCGAAATGGTCAGTGGGTCCACCAAACAACTCCGCCTGCGAACAGTGCAACTGGCGCGCCGAAACACATCCAACGATAAAGCGATAATAATTCACGCCAACGGGCCGATGAGCATACTAGAGCGAGGCGCCAAGATCCTGTCGGTCCCCGGCGAGCGGCACATTTTTGCCGCATGCCACCCTCGGCTAACCAACTGAAAAGGGGGATACCTCCCTTTTGGCTTTTGATCTGCATCTGTCTCCCGCGTGAACGTCTCGGCGCCTAGCTCCCCTTTGGTTCTGCTGGCCGCTGATACTGCGCCGGCGGCACGTCTGCCCGCGGTGCGAAACATCTCCCGCCCGGCTCGCGGCACGGAAACCGTTACAGGCAAGCCGGTACCGACCACCTCGCCTGACAGCACCGTGTTCGCGGCTCCCGTGCCGCCGGCTGCGCCACCCAAGACGGACTGTGATTTTGTGCCTCCCGAGCCGCGCACCTCCTCCGATGCGAAGGATTCGCCGACCCTCGATTTTTCCGCGGTGCTGAACGGCCTCGATGACGCGGTGGCCGAAATTCCGAAACCAGGACGGTCTGTTTCCTTACATCCGGCACCCACCTTCCCGCCGGCACAGTTCCACCCGGCACCGGGCAGTACTTCGGTGCCCGCGCGGAGCTCGTCCCGTGCGCCTCTTTCCCTATCGCCCGCGACCACAGGGAGCACCCCGGCGCCTACCGCGCAAGCCGCAGCGCCCAGCGGCCTGTGGCCTGCCAGTGCCGCTGCCCAAACAGAGCGGCGGCCAGCCAGCGCTACCACACTCGAGCAGCCTCAGCCGGATCCCGCGCCACCGGAATGCCGACCGCTGACCGTCGCCGGCACATGCCCTGCCCCAGCGAACGCCGCAGTCGCCGCTGTGCTCCCGGCAGCGGCGCACGCCAGTCTCCCGCCGTCGCCCGCTCCGGTCCAGACACGGACTTCCATTCCCCCCGGATGGCCGGCTCGTGCCGCGGACCTGCCGCAGGCTCCGGCGTCTGCCCAACCTCCGGTTACCGCACCCGCCGCGTCGCCGGATCCTTCTGAGGAATTGCCACGCGCCAGCGCACACCCGGCTGCGGCCACCAATAGCAACGGCACTGACACAGCGCCGGAAACGGCGGCATCACCCGAGCCCGGCACCGCGCCCGCAAGCCAAGCCTCTGGTGCGAATCTCGCCGGCGAGATCGCGTTTGGCGCCCGCTTAGTAGTGCGGGCCGCCGAGCCCGTGGTTTCAGATCCGGCTCCCGGCTTGGCCTCACCCGCGCTGCCAGCCTCTGCCGCGGGCACAGCGCCACCCGTTCAAGCTCCGGAGTCACCCGCACCTTCTGCTGAGCGGATGAGCGTGACCGCCAGTCTGGACGCTGAATCCCCGGGGAGTCAGGAAGTATCCCAAGCGGGCGCTGCCGCTGCGCCCGATCTGCGCACGGGCCGTCCGGCTCAGCCACAAACCCTGTCGTCGAGCGCGGACCAGCCCAACCCGGCTCTGGCCGCAAGCGGGAGTCAGGGGGTCACACTGATGGCCGGATACGTGCCGCCGGAATCTTCCGCACCGCCACCTCAGGCTTCTGTGTCACCCGCCGCGGCTTCGCAGAACGCGGTAGCCGACGCCGCGGCACCGATGACTCTACGCGGGCCCGCCCCGGCGCCGCCCGACATACCAGGATCAGGAGCCGCTCGGGATATCGCCCTGCGGCTGAGCAGTGACGATCAATCCGCGGTCGAAGTGCGCTTGAGCGACCGTGCGGGCGAGGTGCACGTCGCCGTGCGCTCGGCCGATCCGCAGATGGCCGAGTCCATGCGCGCCCACCTGCCGGAACTGGTTGATCGCCTGGGCGCGCGGGGATTTGAAACCGAAATCTGGCGGCCTCAGCCGGCGACCGCTGCGGAGCGGGGCGGTTTCAACTCGCATTCCGACGCGCAGGGCGGACGGCAGAGCGGGGAAGGGCAACCACAGGGGGGCAGCCGGCAAAAGCGCGATCAGTCTCAACCGGAATGGATGGAAGAGCTGGCCGCCAGTTTCCACGATCCGACTTCAGCCAACCGGAGCACAAACTTATGAACATTATGAACACGCTTTCGAGCAACCACCTGACGGCTCAGGCCTCGACGACCACCCAGGCGGGCACCACCAGCAACGGGTCAACCTCCGGTGCCGTCGGCACCACCACCGGGTCCACTTCGTCAACATCCGGGTCAGATCCGGGAGGCATCGCCAACCTGGCCACCGAAGGCAACTTCATTACGCTGCTGGTGGCGCAACTTGAGAATCAGGACCCCATGAATCCGACCGACGGCACCACCTTCGTCACCCAGCTGGCGCAGTTCACCCAGGTAGATCAATTAATCGGGATCGCCCAAAACGTGGCGACGATCACGGGCGATCTCGGGTCGGCGACAGGCGCCACCAACCCGACGACACCGCCGACAACATCACCGAATTCGCCAACCCCCGCAGCCTGAGTCACAATCTTTGCCATAAGTAAGGAGACCCTCATATGCCGTTTACGTCATTTTCCGCCGCGCTCTCTGCTTTGAGCGCCGATACCACGGCCATCGATGTCGTGGGCAACAACCTGGCCAACATAGACACCACCGGGTTCAAGGCCAGCACGGTTTCGTTTCAAGATCTGGTTACCGAATCACTCGGTGCCGGCCTGTCCCAAACCCAGGTCGGTTTCGGCGTGGGAACGCCCTTGACCACGTGTCAGTTCACCCAGGGCGCCTTGCAATCGACCGGTGGTGTCGATGACGCCGCTATACAAGGAGGCGGATTCTTTGTCCTGAATGATCCCGCGGAAGGACAACTGTTTACCCGGGCGGGGAACTTCACGGTGGATGCCAACGGGAATCTGCTGAGCGCCTCGGGCGCTGCGGTGCAAGGCTGGACCGCAGCGGATGGAGTTCTCAACACCAATGGCCCCATCTCGAATATCACGATCCCGGTCGGCACCTTGCAGCCGCCGGTGGCCAGCACGCAGGTTTCAGCCAGCATGAACCTGGATGCCTCAGTCACCATCGGGGCTTCGGACGCCACGTTCTCGACCCCAGTCACGGTTTACGACTCGCTGGGGACCTCCCACGTGCTGACGCTTACGTTTACCGAGACCGCCGGCGGAACCTGGAACTATTCGGTCAGCATCCCCGGCCAGGATCTCACCTCCGGTACGGCCGGCACGCCTACGGTTCTGACTACGGGCACCCTGACTTTCGATCAAAACGGAAACCTCCTCACCCCGCCGGCTTCCGCCGGGCCCATTGCCGTTACCGCCACCGGCTTGAGTGACGGCGCGGCCGACTTAAACCTGAACTGGAATCTTTACGACTCGAACGGAAACCCGTTGATCACGCAATTCGCCCAGGACTCGGCAGTTTCGTCGGTGACGCAAAACGGCCAGGCAGCCGCCAATCTGGTCAACGTCGGGATCGGCAACGGAGGCCAGATACTGGCCAATTATTCCAACGGTCAACAGGCTGTAGTCGGACAACTGGCCCTGGCTTCGATAGTCAATCCCAGTTCGCTGGTTGCCGTCGGCAACAACAACTATCAGGCCAGCTCGCTCACCGCGCAGCCGGCCATCGGCGTGCCCGATACCGGCGGCCGCGGTCAGATCGAGGGCGGTGAACTCGAATCTTCCAACGTCGACATCGCTACCGAATTCACCAACCTGATCGTCTACCAGCGCAGCTATGAAGCCAACGCCAAGGTGGTCAACACAGCGGATCAACTGAGCCAGGACACCATTAACCTCATCACCACCTAAGACACTCGGGCAATGACCCTAAATGAAATTACGCGTTTTGCCGATGTACCAGTTGAGGTCGAAGTCGAACTTGACCGGCGAGTGCTTTCGGTCCGCGAGCTGCTGGAGCTGGAAGCGGGAAGCGTCATCGGCATGACGCGGTCGGCGGGGGAAAACATCGACCTGTACGTGGGCGGCAAGCTGGTGGGCTACGGCGAGATCATGCTCATCGAAAGCAACATCGGCGTGCGCATCACAGATTTCAAGATCGAGGATTAAGCCGTGGAAATGATGGATCCGATGCCCGCCGTGCTGGCGGTGGTGGCTGTGCTCGCAGCGGCGTTGTGGTGGTTGCGTAAGAAACGCGCAGGCGGTTGGTTCCGGGCCGAGCCGCGCCGGAAAACCCGCCGACTGGAATCGATGGAGCGCCTGATGCTCGCGCCCAATCATCTTTTACACCTGGTG
>JASHOO010000515.1 GCA_030041035.1 Bryobacteraceae bacterium
GCCGCCAATAGCGGTGATGGAGCCGCTACGAAAATCACCCAATTCCAGGATCTGCGCGAGGATGCTGGAGCGTTGTTGTTCGAGGGTGGCGAGGGAGTCAGGCAAAGGGTACCTCCAATCCTAACGTATATATACGTTAGGATTATACTTACAAAAAAAGAAAACTGCTAGATCCCGCCTTGTGGGTCGCGCACCCCTTTCTTTGCCCGCAGGCGCGAACGTGCGGATGGGTACGGTAGACTAGTGAGTTACTCCAGCTTGAACCACGACTGATGGGACGGACTCAATGAAGATTTGTGTATTGGGTGGTGACGGCTACTGCGGCTGGGCGACGGCGCTCTATTTGTCGAAGCGCGGGCATCAGGTAGCCATTGTCGATAATTTTCTGCGCCGACAATGGGATTTCGAACTCGGCGTGCAGACCCTGACGCCGATTCAGCCGCTGGCGGACCGCTTGCGCGTGTGGCAGGAATTGACCGGCGAAGCCATCGACCTGTTCACCGGCGATGTGACCGATTACGAGTTTCTCTCGTCGGCCCTCGCAGCGTTTCATCCCGATGCCGTGGTGCATTTCGCCGAGCAGCGCTCGGCGCCCTACTCGATGATCGACCGCAAGCATGCCGTGTTTACGCAAATCAACAACGTGGCCGGCACACTGAACCTGTTGTTCTCCATCAAGGAATTGCAGCCGGACTGCCATCTGGTGAAGCTCGGCACCATGGGCGAATACGGCACGCCCAACATCGATATCGAAGAGGGCTACATTCGCATCGAGCATAACGGCCGCAGCGACGTGGTCCCCTATCCCAAGCAGCCGGGCTCGTTCTATCACCTTTCGAAGGTGCATGACAGCCACAACATCATGTTTGCGTGCAAAATCTGGAAGCTGCGCGCAACCGATCTCAACCAGGGCGTGGTTTACGGCACGGTGACGGATGAAACCGCGCTCGATGAGGCGCTGATCAACCGCTTCGATTACGATGATGTTTTCGGCACCGTGCTGAACCGGTTCTGCGTGCAGGCGGCCGCCGCACACCCGCTCACCGTTTACGGGCGTGGCGGCCAGACGCGCGGTTTCCTCGATATTCGCGACACCGTCCGCTGCATCGAGCTGGCTTGCCTGAATCCCGCGAACCCGGGCGAGTGCCGCGTGTTCAATCAGTTTACGGAGCAATTTTCGGTGCTGGAGCTGGCGCAGATGGTGCAGGCCGCGGCAGGCAAGCTGGGAGTCGCGGTGAAGGTGGATCATCTCCCGACCCCGCGGGTGGAAGCCGAGGAGCATTATTACAACGCCAAGCACTCCCGGCTTCTCGATCTGGGCTTGCGTCCGCATTATCTGTCGGACTCGCTGCTCGATTCGCTCATGAATATCGCGATCCGGTATCAGGACCGGATCAACACTTCGCTGTTCCTGCCGCAGGTCAAATGGCAGAACCCGCACAACACACTGGGCCGAACGGTGGCACCGGCCGCCGTCGCGACGCCGGGGGGTGATTGAATTGTGCGGTATTGCGGGCTTCACGCACTCCCATAGCGACGCTCAACCCGGCCGCTTGGCGAGCGCAGTTGAGTCGCTGGTTCACCGGGGCCCCAATCAGCAGGGCACATTTGAATCGCATGCCGCATCGCTGGGCGCCACGCGGCTGAAGATCATTGATCTTGCGGGCGGCGATCAACCAATATGCGACGAGAATCGCGATACCGTAATCGCCTTCAACGGCGAAATCTACAACCACGTGGAGCTCCGCCGCGAACTGGAGCAGCGCGGCCGCCGCTTCCATTCCCGTAGCGATACAGAAACGGTATTGCAGGCGTTCCTCGAGTGGGATACCGGCTGCTTCGCGCGCTTGCGCGGGATGTTCGCTGTGGCTCTGTGGAGCGAATCGCGCCGCCGGCTGGTTCTGGCGCGCGACCGTATGGGCATCAAACCGCTTTACATTGCGCAGCGCAGTGGTGAAATCTACTTCGGCTCGGAGCTGAAATCGATTTTCGTGCATCCGGAGATCGAGCGCTCCGTCAGCCTCGAAGGCCTCGATTGTTTTCTCTCGCTCAACTACGTGCCCGCACCATGGACCCTGGTGGAAGGCATCGAGAAGGTGCGCCCCGGCCACTGGCTCGAATGGCACGACGGCACGGTCCGCAGCCAATGTTATTGGCGCCTCCCGCTGCGAACGGGCACCTGGCATGACCGGCGCGCCGCGCTGGCCGAATTGGATCGCCTTCTCCAGGAATCCGTCGCCGAGCATCTCATGGCGGATGTGCCGCTGGGTGTTTGGCTGAGCGGCGGTATTGACTCCTCCACGCTGCTGCATTACGCCGTCGAAGCTTCTCCCACGCGCCTGAAAACCTTCTCCATTTCCTTTCACGGCCGTAGTTTCGATGAGACTCCTTACATTCGCCGGATGGCCGAGCGCTACGGCACGGAGCATCACGAGTTCGATGTCCATGCCGATCAGGATCTGGCTGGCACGATCGGCGAGTTCGCGTATTACTCCGACGAGCCCAACGCCGACGCCGGCGCCTTGCCGGTCTGGTATTTGTCGCGGCTGACCAAGCAGTACGCAACCGTGGCGCTGAGCGGCGAAGGCGGCGACGAATTGTTCGGCGGGTACCTGACTTATCGCGCCAGTCTGCTGGCCCGCGCGCTTCGCCGGATGCCGGCCAGGCTGCTGGATGTGGCTCGGGCCGCCGCGCATCGGCTTCCTGTCTCGGATGAGAAAATCAGCTTCGAGTACAAGCTGAAACGCCTCCTCGATGGCTGCCGCATGGCTCCGGCACGGGCGCACGTTTACTGGAACGGCACGTTCAGCGCCGAAGAAAAGCGTAATTTAATTCAATCGCCTCTGCCCAACGCGCTCGATGTGATTCTCGGTGAGCTGACAGCCGCCGGCGACGATCTGGCTGCATATCTTTGGTTCGATCAGAAGTATTACCTGCCCGATGACATCCTCGTCAAAGCTGATCGCATCAGCATGGCGCACGCGCTCGAAGTGCGTCCGCCGTTTCTCGACCATCGCATCGTCGAGTTCGCGGCCGGCCTTCCCGATGATCTCCGCGTCCGCGGCTCGCGCCAGAAGGTGATTCTGAAAGAGCTGATGCGCGACCGCCTGCCGCCCGCGATTCTAGCGCGCAAGAAGGTCGGTTTCGATATTCCCGCACACCATTGGTTTCGCGGCCCGCTGCGGCCGCTGCTGGCGGAGGCTCTCGATGTCGCCCGGGAGCACGCCGATTTCTTCCGCGTCGCCGCCATTGAGGAGATTGCCCGCGCGCATGTGGACAGGCGTGCGAACTTCGGCTATCATCTCTGGGGCTTGATGACTCTCTTCCTCTGGATCAGGAAATGGCGCATTCAAACCACCCCAGCGGCGCAGCCGGCGCGGGCGATGGAAAACGTCTTCACGTCTATTTGATTGTGCTGTTGTTTGCAGCCGCCGTCTATGTCGGCTGCATGGTCTCCCCGCCGTCTTTGATGGATGACGTCGATGCCGTGCAGGCACAGATTGCCCGCAACATGCTGAACTCGGGCGATTGGGTCACGCCGCGCATCGACGGCGTGATTTATCTCGAGAAGGCGCCGCTGATTTATTGGCTGATCGCCATCTCCTACCGGATTCTCGGCGTGCATGACTGGGTGGCGCGGATTCCCGTGGTCGCTTCGGCACTGGTTCTCGCCTGGCTCACCGCTGCGTTTGGCGCCTGGGCGTTCGGACCGCGCGCGGGCCGTTACGCCGGTCTGTGCATCGCCACCTGCATCGGCCTGTTTCTGTTCACGCGGATTTTGATTCCGGATGTGATGGTGACCGCTTGCATGGCCCTGTCCATGTTGGCCTTCCTGCGCGCCATCGATAATGAGGAGCCGCGCCCGCGCTGGTGGGCATTTGTTTTAGCAGTCAGCATCGGAATCAGCTTGCTGCTCAAGAGCCTGATTGGAATTGTTTTTCCGGTGGCCGCCGCCGCTGTTTATCTGGCGGTCACACGGCAGCTTTTCGAGCGCAGGATCTGGAAGCGCCTGCATCTCTGGACCGGCGCCGCCGTCGCTCTGCTGATCGCCGCGCCCTGGTACATTCTGGCCACGCTCCGGAATCCGCCCTATTTTGATTTCTCCATGCGCAGCGCTCCCGGTGAGTATCACGGGTTCCTATGGTTCTTCTTCATGAACGAGCAGGTGCTGCGCTTCCTGAACCTGCGCTACCCGCGCGACTACAACACCATGCCGCGCGCGCTGTTTTGGCTGCTGCACCTGGTCTGGCTGTTTCCCTGGAGCGTTTATTTTCCTGCCGTCGCCAAGCTGTCGTTCCGTCCCGTGGACCGCGCAGGGCGGACGCGCCTGCTGGCTCTGTGCTGGGCCGGCTTCATTCTGGTCTTCTTTACGTTTTCCACCACGCAGGAATATTATTCGATGCCCTGCTATCCGGCCCTGGCCTTACTGCTGGGGTCCGCCATGGCTGCCGGAGGAAGCTGGATTCGGCGCGGCACGCGCGCGCTCGCATTGGTGCTGCTCGGGGCCGCGATCGCTGCCGGCATGCTCTATTTCATGGTGCGCAACGTTCCGGCGCCGGGCGATATTTCCTCGGCGCTGAAACTGCATCCGGGCGCGTACACGCTTTCCCTGGGGCACATCGAGGACCTCACGCTGGCCTCTTTCGCCTACCTGCGAACTCCGCTGCTGGCCGCGGCGATTGCGTTTCTGATCGGAGCGCTGGGCGCCTTCTTCCTGCGAGGCGAACGCGCCTTCTTCGCCGCAGCCCTCATGGCGGTGCTGTTTTTCCAGGCCGCCCGGATGGCGCTGGTTGTCTTCGATCCCTACATGTCGTCGCGTCCGTTGGCTGAGGCCTTCAACCACGCTCCGCCCGGAAAGCTGATTGTCGACCATCATTACTACACCTTTTCCTCCGTCTTTTTTTATACCGGCCGCACGGCGCCGCTCGTCAACGGCCGCATCAACAATCTCGTCTACGGCTCTTACGCTCCCGGTGCGCCGGACGTATTTCTCGATGATGAGCAATGGAAGCAGCTCTGGCTTTCGGCGGAGCGATATTACTTGGTCGCCAGCCGCTCGGCCATGCCGCGTCTGGAAAAACTCGTGGGCCTGGGCCGCCTCATCGTGGTACTCGATAGCGGCGGCAAAGTGCTGCTCACGAACCAGCCGTTGCCCGCCGGAAGCCGTAAAACATGATCGCGACATATGTTTTTCTCGCCATCGCCGCGATCCCGTTCATCTATTATCTGATCGCGATCTACAGCTCTTGGCGCTACTTCCGCCGGCCTGCGCGCACTGTCGATGCGGATTTCACTCCGCCCGTCAGCAATCTGAAACCTATCCGTGGTCTCGATCCGGAAGCCTACGAAAACCTCGCCAGTTTCTGTGTGCAGGATTACCCTGATTACGAGATCGTCTTCTGCATCGACCCCGACGACAGCGCGGTAATCGCGGTGGTCGAAAAGATCCGGCGGGATTTCCCTCGCCGGCGCATTCGCGTATTGTACGGCTCCGGGCGCGTCGCCACCAACGATAAGGTCGCCAAGCTCGCGCGATTGGTGAGCGAGGCCGAGCATGAAATCGTCGTCATCAGCGATAGCGACGTTCGCGTCCCGACGGATTACCTGCGGCACGTCGTGTCGCCTTTGCGCGATCCGAACGTGGGTGCGGTCACCTGCTTTTACCTCCCCACGGAAATCCGCTCCTTCACCGACCTTCTACAAACTGCCGGCATGATTTCCGATTTTTATCCCGGCATCCTGGTCGCCTGGCAGTTGGATGGCGTCAAGTTCGCGCTGGGCACCACCATCGCCACCACGCGCACTCGCCTCAATGCATTCGGCGGCTATCCGCTGCTCGAAAACGGTCCGGCTGACGACCTGCTCGTGGGCCGGCTCATCGCCGGGCAGGGCTGCGAGGTTGTGCTGCTGCCTTACGCTGTCGAAACGGTTCCCGATTATGATTCCGTCCGCGCGCTCGTTGCCAAGCGCCTGCGCTGGATGGTGGTGATGCGCCACATGCGGCCCTTGGGCCATCTCGGCCTGCTGCTCACGCAAGGCTTGCCGTGGTCGATTGTGGCCGTCGCGCTGCACCCCTCGGCTGCCGTCGCGGCCTCATATCTCGGCGCATATCTCGGGTTGCGGGTTCTGATGACCTGGATGGTCGCCGTTTACGGCCTGCACCAGCGCCGCTACTGGAAGCAGATGCCGCTGATTCCGCTTTGGGATGCCGCCGCTTTCCTGATCTGGCTCGCAAGTTTTCTGCGAACCAGCATCCGCTGGCGCGGCGCGGATTATTATATTCGCGATGGAAAGCTGGTCCCGGTCAAGCAGCCTTCACTCACCCACCAGGACGACCCCGCATAGCACGATCAGCGCGCCGAGCGCCCGCCGCACGTCCACACGCTCATGCAGCACCATTTTCGCCAGCAGCGTTTCAAAAATGAAGCTCGCCGCGGATGCCGGCACCGCAAAACTGAGCGGCTCGGCCTGCACCAATGCCATAAAAGTGAAGAACGAAACCGCCATGCACACAACGGCCAGAA
>JASHOO010000516.1 GCA_030041035.1 Bryobacteraceae bacterium
AATCGGCGAACGATCGAGATCTTTGACTTCAAGGTCCTCGGTACGCACCCATCCGCTGAGTTCATACACCTTGCCGATGGTCAGCGCGATCGGTTTGGAACGAACCACAGGCCCGCCGCCGGATACTGCCGGTTCCAAACGCAGCGATGGGTGGTCACCGTGCATTACCGTTGAGTCCAGCGTCGCGATTCCACTCAGCTCGGTCCAATCCTGTTTCGCATCTTGGAATTGAGCTTGGAATACTGGCGTAGCCGCATAAGCCGTGACGGCGGCAAATAGAAAACAAAGCAAACGGGACATGTGGATTCCTTTCGAAACAGGATATACCCCTGAGAGGCCAGGCGAAAGCTTCCTTGGATTTGTCTAGGCGCTTGCCAGGCGTTCCGAGCCGATATCGCCACATTATGGTGATGGAGCGCAGTTCATTCGTCTTGTGCGGCGAAACTGGCGGCCCCAAACGCGTAGCAGTCGGTGACGTGGCCGTCTCTTCCCCGCGCCCCGTTGCACCAGCCACGGCTGGATTGCCGCCCACAGGCAAGTGACGCCAATCCAGCACAGCGGCTATTTTTGGAAGAATAGATTCGGACTTCTCACTCGCGTGTCCAAATCACCTCGGGTGCCCGCAGGACTTAGCCTTTACGGCCAACGCGGATCGCGGGCGAAGATGGTGCCAGCAGACACAACGGCGTCCCAAGCTTAGTTCACTTCCACGTGCGCAGTGAATTGCCGGTTGATCTACCTTCGATCGAACGAATGGCCAGCCGGAGTCCGAGCATGGTAATGGCGATGGCGATCAGCGATACCGACAGGCCCAACCGGCGGTACGATCGTTCTTTTAGCGCTGCAACACCGGCTTGATAGGTTCCCGCCGCGATCGCCAGGCCTTCGTTGACCGGCTTTTGAACCGCGGTGGTCTGGAAAGCGTGTACGGCCACCGCTGCCTTTACCAGGTCCTCCCGGCCCTCGCGCTGGCGCAGAAGCGCTTCAGAGACCTCCATTCCGGACTGCTGTGCCTTCGCCAGAATCTGGTCCGACCGCGCGAGTGCTTTCTCGAGGCGGTTGAGCTCATGGGCCATCTCGGCCGCGGCAATCCCGCCCGCCGATGTGGCCTCGTGACACTGGCTACAAACCGCGTTCGGTCCGGCGAGCATACCCGCGTTTGGTAAGCGGATTTCGTGGTTGCCATGGCAAACCACACAGCCCGCCGCTCCCATCGCGGCGAAAACCGGCTGATGCGGGCTGTTTTTGTAGAGGTCTTCCATCATCACGTGGCAATTGCCGCAGACGGCAGCTACCGACTCCACATCGGGTGGTTGCGCGCCGTGGTTGCCATGGCACGAAGCACAGCTTGGTGCCGACAGGTCGCCTCGCTTGGCTAATGCCTCCCAATGCACGCTCTTGCGATAACTTGCAAACTGGTCCGTCGGCAGTTTGTAGCCGGCCATGTGCGCTTGGTCGGCGTGGCACCGAGCGCACGTTTCGGGGAGGCGCAAAGGATGCACTGGCGACAGCGGGTCCTTAACTTCCCGAATGTCATGTACGCTGTGGCAATCGATGCACGTGGCCACTTTCGTGTCGCCGGCGGCCAGGCGCTTGCCATGCATGCTGGTACGGTACTGCGCCAACTGATCCACGCGCTGGCGGGGCTTGTACTTCTCCATGAAACCGGTGTCGCTGAGGCAGCGCGCGCAGCGCTCGGGCACTGCCGTGCGCGGAATCTTGCCGACGAAGCCGCGCGCCTTGCTCATCGCCGCTTCGGGGTCCGTTTCATTGCGGTTTCCGCCATGGCAGTCGGTGCAACTGAATCCGAAACGCGCGTGAATATCGTTGGCGAACGCTTTCACGGGGGCCTGCAAGTCGCCTTCGAGCACGGAATGGCATTCGATGCAGGAATCTGCCGCAGCCAGGGGAACGGCAAACAGGAGCCCCAGCGCAGCGTATCTCATCGCCAGTACCCCAGTGCGGAGAAGGTAGCCAGGTAGCCGACCAGAGCCACGCCTGCGCCCGTCACCCAGCGCGTTCGTTCCACTCCCTGACTGTTGACCGCCCAGAACGGTAGCGCCACCCACCAGAGCGCCAGAAGTGCAAACCCGAGCAACCCAATCAGTTCCCCTTCGAATATCCATACGTGGCTGGGAATCAATTTCAGGGTGTAGAAAGGCGCGAGGAAATACCATTCGGGACGGATACCCGCCGGTGCGGGAGCGAAGGGGTCGGCCTTCACACCTAGTTCCCAGGGGAAGATCGCCGCCATCGCCCCGAGCACCCCCAACGCCCCATACCAGGCCATCAACTCGCGCAAGAAGAAATTAGGAAAAAACGGCATCTGCGGAATGGCGCCGCCTGTCCGGCGGTGTTCTTCCAGCACCCGTGGCGGTGAGCTCATTCCGTGTTTCTGCACCAGCGCTAAGTGCGTGAGAAGCAGTATCGTGGTGATGCCGGGCAACACCGCCACGTGAAATCCAAAGAAACGTGTCAAGGTAGCTCCGCCCACGTCGCTGCCGCCGCGGAGAAAGCGCGCCAGATTGCGCCCCACTAGCGGCACGGCCGCCGCCATATCCGTTCCGACCTTGGTGGCGAAATACGATATGGTGTTCCAGGGCAGCAGGTAGCCGCTGAAACCGAATGCCAGTGCCAGGCCGAGCAACACGACTCCGCTCAGCCAAGTCAGTTCTCGCGGCCGTCGGAATGCCCGTAAGAACACCACGCTGAACATATGCACGAAGGCCGTGAGGATCATCAGGTTCGCGGACCAACTATGAATCGACCGGATCAGCCAGCCGAACTGGACCCGCGTCATGATGAATTGCACGCTCTCGTAGGCTTCGGCCGGGGATGGCCGGTAATAGAGCAACAGCAGAGTTCCCGTCAGTACCTGAATGACGAAAAGAAACAGAGTGATGCCGCCGAAGTAGTACCACAGCGTCTGGGCGTGCACCGGCACGGTCTTATGTGCCAGGAACGCGCGGAGTGAGGCCAGCCCCAGCCGCTCTTCGAACCATCCGGCCTGCTGCGGAGGCTCGGTGACCGCTGCCATGTCTCGCCTTTAGGCCCTCCGGGAGATCACCACTTCGTCACCCCGGATGTGCACCGAATATGCTTCGAGCGGGTGAGGCGGCGGCCCCGACACCACCTGCCCGTTCAGGTTGTAAAGCCCGTTATGACAAGCGCACCACATCTGATGGCTGGATTCCTTGTATTGCACGGTGCAGTTCAAATGCGTACACACCGCGGAAAAGGCCCTCCACTCCGTTTCAGTCGTGCGCACCAGCAGAACGGGAAGGCTGCCGAACTTCACGATCTTGCCCGTATTCGGCTTCAGATCCTGGACCTTCCCGGCACTCACCTCATTGACCGAAGCCTCCGGTACGTCCGGCGGGTTCATGAACTTGAACGCAGGATAAAGGAACGATATCAGGGAGGCGCTCAGTCCCCCGCCGAGCAGCCAGCGCACGAGATTGCGGCGGGGCTCGTCCATGTTCGGCCGAGCAGGCTGCACGAGAGATACCAATCACTCAAAGCTGGGTTTTGGAGTAAGGCGCGCAGTTGCACGTTTCCCTGGTGCTATCCGGAGTCCGGTGAGCCATTTTCCCCATCTTAATACTGCGGATTTCGGCGCATTGGGAACAAATCCGCACCCACGCAGCACCTATGCTGCGGTACTTACCTCAATATTTTCTTGACCGGCTCGCGCCCGAAGTATTCGCGGAAGGACGATCAGAGCACAGCCGTAAAAGAGGAGTGAGACAACTAACGTCAGGTTATGCTCATGAAGGAAGTCCCGCGTCGCGAGCTTCCAGGCGCCAATGCCCATAAGGCCGTACGCCACCCACACCAACGGACGCATGCGCCATCGGGAGCCGGCCCAGGTGAGAGCCATAGACAGGGACGTAAGGGCAACGGTCGCAAAAGTGTCGGAGGGGATGCGACCGACCCACACTCCGGCCGTGGCTGAGACGAGAGCGTAAACCGCTATCCCCGACAGGATCCAGGCAATATTTGCTGCAATCACAAGCGACGAAATCTGTTGGCGCCACCGGGCAGCGTCTGCGGGGGAACTCATAGCGATGGCCGCCCACGACACAATTGCCGCCGCGAGCGCGCCGATGGTCACAAGCCATGGAAAAGAGAGGCTCCATTCCCCGAACAGCATCCGCGCGGGTTGGCTGGAAGCACCCGAAACGGCTGCGGCAAGAGTTAGATAGACCGCGCTGTGCAGCCCCAGCGTGGGGCGGCGCGTTCCCATTGCCAGCCAAGAAGATACGATGGCGCACGCAGCCCAGAGCAACCAGAATCCGGAGCCGGAAAACGGCAAGAAAGTGCCGGCCAATACCAGGAACAGCCCGAAAGTGGTCCAGGCGCGGAAGTTCCACTTGTTGGTATGATCAAACAGCAGGAATGAGGCTACGTAGCAGGCCAGGCCACCGATCAACCCGGATATCCCCAACTCCAGCATCGCGGCGTTGTTGTTCTTGAACACCCAGACAATGCCACCCATTCCGATGAGGAGGGCGGAAGCCGTCTGGGCGGTTTCAAAGACAGTCAGCGTGCGGCGCCGGATGACCGTCTGAGAAACCGCCATGGCTATGTAGATCAAGATAAGAAGGAGTTGAGCCGCCAGCACCGCTCGAACTGGTGTGGGAGCATACGCCTCGGGCAAACCGCCCTGACGCGCCATAAGCCAGGAGAACACGAGAACCGCGGCGTCCGTCACGATTGCCGAGAGCGCCCGTGTACCGGTTTGGTGGTCGAGGCAGGCGGCAAATTCGGTTGCGGCGGCGATCACTAGTAGAGCTAGTGTGAACGGAAAGAGATCACGTGTTGCCAGTAAAAGCGCTGCTGCTGTGAGTGTTACGGCAGCCGATACGATGCCGGAAATGACAATCTGCTGCCTTCGCCAGGAAAGCGACAAGCCAACCAGAACGAAACCGGCAAGAGCTGCCGCGCTCGCCCATCCAGATATAACGGGTGTATGTTGGGAAGCTTCCCACATCAACGAGGCCAGGATGAACATAGACGTCGAGCACGTCACGGCAACTGGGAAGCTGCCTTCGAGGTTTGGGCGGGCGGCGATGACAAGCCACAACAACGCATAAATGAGGCCCAGCCCCACTCCCACGCCATAAGGCACCGCTCCGAAATCTGTCAGAGTGCGGAGAACATAGGCACCCGCGACCGCAAGGAGCATCCGGCCCAACGTTGGCAAAGGGCTAATAGGCGAAGTTCGCGCAGCCGTGCGGGAAATCGGGGCAGGTACGCTGGCCGTCTCCGGATAGGAGGCGCTTTGTGCGCTATCGCCCATCCGATGTTCGAGGGTCTGGACCCTGCGCTGCAAATCCGCGATCTGGCCTATCAACTCGCCGATGTCGTTTTTCGGCATTTCAGGAACTGCCGCAAAAGACGGGCTAGACATGGCATCCTCCTTTTCTTGTACCTGCTGTGGTCGCGCTGGCGCGGGTCATTGACCTAGATACGCATAGTACTTTCACAGTAGGGAAACGACAGACTTCCTTTGAGGACATCATTGGTTCTCATCATTCATCCCCGGTGAATGAGTGGAACCTCTAACGACGCCACGAAGAAGTAAAGAGCTACAAAAACCAGGATGGCGACAGCCAAAACGCCGGCGACCCGCAGGGATAATCCTATGAACTGCCTTCGTCTTTGCTGTTCAATCCGGACGACGCGTTGCGCGAGGGTAGCGAACATTGCCTGTCCCTCCCATTTCTGCCCAGCCGTGTGGAATCGGTGTTCGGCCCCCACACTCGGTTTCGGTAACGGCCGGATCGGCTGGGGCTGTCGGTCCTACGACGGCGCCGGCGCTGGGGTTAACCTACGCGCCCGCCGCCATAACGCCACTCAGTACGGAATGCGCCCGTACATGTTCGTCGAATCGCTTCTGTAATTCCTCGTTTTCGGCCTTAGCGGTTCGTAAAGCCCCAGCGGCCCAGGCATTGCCCATCGGAATACTGAGCCAGGTATTGTACCGATTCATCGCCGCGAGGTACTCCTCCCCGGACTCCTGGAGCAATTGCTGTAGCTTGAAGCATTCTTGGCATTTTTGCATCTTCAACCCCCAATCTTCTGGAGGGTCACGCCCGTAAGAACTGACGACCGAACAGCAGTTGACGATGGAATAGGACGACTCAGGCTCATCAACGCGCTCCCCCAGAGCATTGGTCCCGGTCCCCAATTTAGAATAAGGAATCGGAAGATCCGATTTCGAGATCTTGGTGGTATTCTGAGCCGACTTTATGCCGCCGTCAAGCAAATTTTCTGCCCTTTGCCAGGTACCCCGCTCCCTCACGATCTCTTCGCCACGAGCGAGCTCGACAATTTCCAGCACTGACCGATGGCAGTCGTGTGTCCGAGATGGGTACGCAGTGGTTGGCCGGCATCTTTTGTCGATCTCTGAGGCGCTGCATCGCCCTTAGTACCGTTTCGAAATCCTGGCGCACCGGCCATTGATCCGGCCCGCAGCCTCAGCGAGTCCCATGGGTTTCCAGTCCCCCAGCCGCGCGATCACATACCAGTTTTTCGGGTTTACCGAAGTCCTGCGAACCACGAAGTGCGAGGCCTGGTTTTCTCTTGGGTTATCAGACCGCGAGCAGAAACGCCAAGCTGTGAACAAGCTTGAAGCGATGGTAACGCTGCGACGGAAGGCTTCAGCGTGACCTTAATGGAGTAAACGGAGTACAGAGAGGGAAGGTTGAGAACTTGATGGCTGTAAGTTGTTGAAACTGGAGCGGGAGACGGGAATCGAACCCGCAACCAACAGCTTGGAAGGCTGTGACTCTACCATTGAGTTACTCCCGCATTTTAAGCGTTTCCAATCACTTACGCTGGGGAAAACCATCGAACCGCGCAACCTAAAGATAACATAAAACGTGTTTTCTACGGCTTGCGGACATTGCGTCAGCAGTCGGGTATGCCCCGCAGCCCAAGGCCTGCTTACACCTTCACTTGCTCCAGCCTGGGAAGCAGCAGATGAATTACGAGAAACGCGAACACGTAGGCGAACCCGGCGCAGAAAAACAGCGGGCCGTACGCCCCGTGGGAGTAATCCAGCCAGTAGCCGATCATCGGGGAGATGAGCATGCCCCCCACCGCGCCTCCCAGTCCGCCAAGTCCTACAACTGAGGCGACCGCCGACGACGGAAAGGTATCGGAAACCAGCGTGAACAGGTTAGCAGACCAGCCTTGATGTGCCGCCCCCGCCAGCGCGACCAGTCCCACCGCCAGCCACAGATCTCCGCCCGCGCGCATCACCGCGGAAACCGGTATAACGGCCAACGCACAGGCCATGAGCGCCGTTTTGCGCGCGCGCGTGAGTGAATATCCGCGTGCCAGGAGGCGGCCTGATAACCACCCTCCCGCCACCGAGCCCACATCCGCCGCCAGGTAAACGGTAACGAGCGGCGGGCCTAGGCTAGCCAGATCCAGGCCGTACCTGAGGTTGAGGAATCCCGGCAACCAAAACAGGTAAAACCACCACACCGGGTCAGTGAGAAACTTGCCGAGCAGGAATGCCCACGCCGCGCGCGTGCCGAGCAGACGCCAGTAAGGAATGACGCGAGCCGCGTCTTCGGAACCGTCGGATTCGATCAGGGCGAGTTCCTGGGCTGAGAGGCGCGGGTGCTCGCGCGGTGTCCGGTAAATCGCCAGCCACGCCGCGACCCATAGCAGATCCAGGAGACCCGTAGCGACAAACGAAAAGCGCCAGCCAAAGTGCCCGGCGACGAAAGGAACGAGCAGCGGGCCGATCAACGCGCCGAGATTGGCTCCGCTGTTGAAAATGCCGGTGGCAAGTGCCCTCTCCCGTTTCGGAAACCAGGCTGCTACTGTCTTGATGGCGGCGGGAAAATTCCCAGCTTCTCCCATGCCCAGGAAGAAGCGGGCCGCGGCAAACTCGACGGCGTTGCGCGCAAGCGCGTGAGACATCGCCGCGACGCTCCAAATCAGCACTGCTAGCGTGTAGCTCAGGCGAGTACCTATGCGGTCGATAATCCGCCCGGCCAATGGCATCATCAGGGCGTATGCGCTCTGAAACGCAAACACCACCCAGCCGTAGTCCTTTTCGTGCCAGCCCAGTTCGCCGGACAGCACGGGCTTGAGCAGGCCGAGCACCTGGCGATCCAGATAATTGACCGTCGTGGCGTAAAACAGCAGGCCGCAAATATACCAGCGCAACTGCCGCGTCTTGCCCCTCATCTGAGGCTGGCGGTTGCGACCGGATTCGGACCAGCCGTTTGGCGGATTTTCATGCGACTACCATTTCAACGCAATCGGCATCATCTCGTAGGATGACGTGCCAGCGAGTGGAGTGTTCTTCGAGCGCGATGGGGACTTGTCAAGTCACTCGGCTCTCAGCTTCTGCATTGGGTCTCGGTTTGCCGCCTTCCATGCCGGACGAGCGCTCGCGAGCACTCCTATTATCAGAAGCAGCGCGCCCGCACCCAAATACGCAACCGCGTCGGTATTGCTGATTTCATACAGGAGGCTGGTCAACAACCGGCTCAGCAGGAGCGCGGCTAC
>JASHOO010000517.1 GCA_030041035.1 Bryobacteraceae bacterium
GATGACCAGGACGGCTTCGATACTATCGACTGGATCGTGCAACAACCATGGTCAAACGGGAAGGTGGGTATGTGGGGCACGTCGCATCCGGGCGAGGTGCAATGGGTGGCCGCGGCCACTCGCCACCCCGGCCTGGTAGTAATCGCCCCCGTCGCCGCCGCGAGCAGTTTATACCGCATCCTCTACCAGGACGGCGCTCTCCTGCTGGCGCTCATAGCGAGCGGGGCGGGCCTGACCGTAAATCCCCCTCCGCCGGGAATCACCGCGCCCAAAGACTTCACCTCGATTCACTATCATCTGCCTCTTAGCACACTGGATGAAGCCATCGGCTGGCCGCAGCCGTGGCTCACCAGCCAGATCTTACACAACCGGCCCGACGGCTATTGGCTGCGGCTCGAGGCTAAGTCACAACTGGAAACACTGAACGTCGCGACTCAGAACATTGTCGGTTACTACGACTTGTCCTGCAGCGAAGTCGTGGACGACTTCCTGCGGCTGCCCAACCGCGGTAACAAGCAGTTAATTCTAGGCCCGTGGGACCACAGCACAATCGGCAAGCAGATCGTTGCCGGGGTGGACTTCGGACCGGAAGCCAAACTTGACATTGTAGGCGAGAATCTGCAATGGTTTGACCGTTTTCTCAAACCGGTCCAAGACCTCAAGCCCTTCGCCTCTGTCCGCTACTTCCTGATGGGCGCCAACGTCTGGCGAAGTGCAGATAAATGGCCGCCGGCTGATACCATCGCCACCTGGTTCTATCTGCATTCGGCCGGTAGAGCCAACACGCGTGCCGGTGATGGCAAACTGACCGCAAAGTCGCCCGCCGGACCAGAACCGGCCGACTCCTTTGAATCCGATCCCGACCGGCCCGTGCCTTCGGAGGCTGAAGATGCCGCGCAACCTTCTCGCGGAACCCCTTGGCGGCCGGTGGACCGTAGCAAGATTGAAGACCGTCAGGACGTGCTTGTCTTTACCGCTGCCGTTCAGAGCGCCCCGCTGTCAATCGCCGGCCAGATCCTCGCCGACTTCTGGGTCAGCGTGGACGCGCCGGACGCCGACTGGGCCGTGAAGCTGGTCGACGTCGCTTCGGATGGCGTTGCCCGCGGGCTCGCCGAGGGCATTCTGCGTTCGAGCGGCCGTGACCCTCTGAAATACCCCGCACTGCTTGATCCTGGCCACCGCGTTCGGCTCACGGTTAACCTTGGCCACGCCGCCGCGACGATTCTCTCGGGCCACGCACTACGAATCGAAATCGCCGGCAGCTCGTTTCCGATGTTCGACCGGAACTTGCATACAGGCGAAGGCCCTACCGGCACGCGCAAGCAGGTTGCGTTGCAGACGGTTTATCATGACTCGAACTTTGCTTCTCGCCTTCGGCTGCCTGTATTGGAGCCGCGGCGGATCCGTTAAGAGTTGACATATGGTTCGAGCTTCCGGCTGGTCTTCCGGTACTCTGCGAAGCCGGTCATTGCGCTTCTCCAAGCTTTGATTTTGTCGGGTCTTAAAAAAAGGTGGTGACCCGACTTAATCGTGATCATCGATCTCAGATGTAGCGCTGCGATGAAGGCGCAGAATGAGATTGGAGTTGATCCGGCCGTTTTGATCTGCCCGCGTGGGCCCACGAACGCTGATGTGTGGGGGCAACAACGCTCTAGAACGCTGGTCTAGTAATGTCGAATCCGGCCGCACGGAAACCACCTGTTTTCCGTGCGATCTATTGCGAGCGACGACGCTTTTGACCACGAGCTTTTCTCAGATGTGGCGCTGCAATAGGTGGCGCAGGTGATCGAGATTGCAGTTGATTCGTTGATCCCGCGTTTGATGTGCCCGCGGTTTGGGCCCAACAATGCCCGGCACCGCCGGCGCAACCAGGCTTGGCAGGAGACCTCCGTCTCGCTCTACCCAAACGAGTGAAATCGCCTCCAGAATACATCCCACGGCTCACGTGGGCGCCGACACACGAAAATGTCCGTGTGATCCCCGATAGCGTTATTCTCGATGCCGTAGGGAATCGTAAAATGGCCAACCAGCTCGCAGGACGAAAAGACGGTCTCGAGGTCGGCGCGCAGAAAACCTGCCGCGACAACCGTCTCGGGCTGCCGATTGCCGTACCCTCGCAGCCAATGCGAGTTCGAGCCGCTGATCACTTCCGGAAGTCCGTGACCGCGGCCATAGAGATTGATGGCGGCGGCTTCACCGGCATCGCCAGCCAGAACGCCGACGGGGGCGTCATCCGCGAGCAGCGAATCGCGAGCGCGGATCACTGCATCCGTCATTTCGCGCCAGCCGAATTCCTCATTGAGATTTTGGGTCGTCGCGTCAGCAATTTTCCACCAGCGTGAACCGGGCGGCGCCAGCGGCAGAACCAGGACGGATGTCGCAAGGCCGCTGACCACCATGCTTCTCCGAGCCATCCTGCGTATGGTGCCAGCAGTCGCGAGAGACAAAGTTTCCAACCATCGCTCGCCCCAAACTGCGCCCACGGCAAGCAGCATGGGGTAGGCCGGTGCGACATAGTAGGGCCTGCCTCGGGCGATGAGCAGAATTACCAACGGGATCAGGTACATCCAGCCGATCATGCGAAAACGCTTTCCCTCTGGTTTGATGAACAGAAAATAAAACCCCGCGATCCATATTGGCACCGTGACAGGATTCGTCACCGCCCAGAACTGCGCGGGCAGGAACCCGTCTGCACGGCCAAGCCTGACGTCGCGGGCATGGATGAACCTCAGAAAATCCAGCGTTATGAAATTGTGCCGGAGCTGCCAGATGAGGTTAGGAAGGAAGATCAGGAGCGCAAAGGCAGCACCGCACCACAACCACTTGCTGAGAAGCGAGCGGGGTCTGTCCAGAACAATGCCGCAAACGATACCCGCGACCAGGAACACCATCGTGAACTTGGTCATCATGCCGAAGCCGACGACGGCCCCCAACGCCAGCCACCAACGCTGATTCCCGGACTTCAGCAGGCGCATGGTCACCCAAGCCGCCAGCACCCACCACAGATAGTCGAAGGAAACATATTGGAACAGGTACCCGAAACTCACAACGGGTCCGGCGATCACCGCCGCCCACGCAGCCACCAGTTGCGCCGGTCGTCTTCCGCCGATTTCGCGAGCCATCAAACCGGTCACCACCATGGCGATTCCGACAGCCAACGCGGCGAACAAGCGCAGACCAATCATCGACGCGCCAAAAAGCGTCATCGACACTCGCGCGAGGGAGGGAGTAATCGGCGGGTATACCACGTACCCCCAGCTGAGGAACCGAGCGTCGTCAATTGTGGCCAGCTCGTCGCGGTGGAATCCGTATTTGCCGTTAGTCGCGGTGTGCAGCGCGACCAACGCCAGCGCAGATAGAACGAGCACGCCAGTATCCGTGGCGATGATCCTCCGGCAGATGGCGGGCAGCCGCATAGATGTCGCAATCACTATAGCTGAATACTGACCGCAGAAGGCACGATGGGGCCAGTCCGCAGCAGAGCCGCTTGACCCGTAGTCGCCACGTCGCATCTGGCTTCGAGGATGAGCTCTCGGAGGCCGACCTTGAGTCCGTGGCGGGGGCCTAATTAGTCGAATGTACGACGATGTTCTGCCGTGAGAGGTCTCGCTAAGTCCACATCTGCCTCCACCCGGTCCTGCGTCTGATATGCCTCCGGCGTCGCCAGGAGTGGGCCACTTGTCTCGCAGCAGTTTCCGCTCGATGGGTTGGCGTTGTGCATACCCCTGCAAAAAACATAACTTTCCCGGGGACGGTGCACCACACTCAGATGGAGCGGCACAGTAACAGTGTTTCGCACGATGCATTTCGCATGGACTACGCAACTCGACTGGGCTTTGCTGGAAGGGGAGCGAAATGCGGCTGCTCGTTTCGAGGTTCTGGACGTCCAGGCGAGCACTCTGAAATTCACCATCTCGGCTATGAACTAAAGACTCCGAAAATGCCGGCTAAACTGCGATGTCTGTCGCTGCATACGCGTGCTGTTTTCATCTTCGCGTTCGCAAAGAAAAACGAGGCCGCTTACACAACCTTCGCCATGGCCCAGATGCCATCAGATGAGTGCAGATGCTGGTGTTTTGGGCAAATTTGCGTTCCTAATTAAGTAACAGACAGGACCGTGATGTATTGACTGCCTCAGTCGGAAGAGTCATGCATGTGTCTGGTGGGACAGCACATGCAGATCCAGACCAAGTTCCTCTGGTTTTCAACTCCGGCTGCGTTGGGCGATCACATTGACGGCTGGCAGGTTTGGTGGGTCGGTGGTTGGGATCGGTGCAGGGTCTTCTTCGTGGTCATGGTCGTGAAAGCATTACGCTGCGGCATTTGTTCAAGTCGAGCCCGCGAAGACGATGCTGGACGCAGGCCCAGTGGATGCGGTACCAATAAGGGCGCATGCGCTTCACACTCATGGCTTCTCGCCACTCCGCGTTCTACAGCCCGTTCCTCATCTGCGTTGGCTTCCTTCGCGATGAGGGCCATCAAGTCGCTTACAACGTTCTCGGGCCTGGGCAACGCAGCTATGCCCTGTTGCGCGACGGCGAGGTGGATATCATGCAGTCCTCGGTATCCTCGAACTGGCGGCTCCGAGAGCAGGGCATCGAACCGTTGCCCGTACATTTCGCGCAGATCAACCAACGCGACGGCTTCTTCCTCGTTGGCCGCCGGCCAGAGCCTGAATTCCATTGGAAGAACCTCGAAGGAAAGACGCTGCTTGCGGATCATGGTCTCCAGCCGATCGTTATGCTGAAATACGCCGTCAAGCACAACGGCGCTGATTGGAACCAGATCAGAGTCACCGATGCCGGCACGCCCGACAAGATGGAGGCTACATTCCGCGCCGGCGCCGCGGATTACGTACACCTCCAAGGTCCGGTGGTCGGCGGTGAAATCATAAGCTCGGTCGGGGCATCGATGCCCCCGGTCGCGTTCAGTAGCTTGTGCTGTACAAGGGACTTCCAGAAGACTGAGGGATATCGTGTCTTCTT
>JASHOO010000058.1 GCA_030041035.1 Bryobacteraceae bacterium
CGCCCAGCAGGCGTTCGGCAGCATTGTGGGAACAGTAACGGATTCGTCCGGCGCGGCGGTCAACAACGCCAAAGTTACGATCACAGACATCGCCAAGGGCACGAAGTTCGACGTCACCACCAATGAGTCGGGGAACTATCAGAAGGCCCTGCTCATTCCCGATCAGTACCAGGTAAGCATAGAGGCGTCCGGATTCCAGAGGGCGGTCTCGAATCCGATCACGGTTGGAGTCGATGCCGTAGCCCGCTATGACGTTGCGTTGCAGGTCGGCAACGTTACCCAGGAGGTGGAAGTGACGGCGGCGGCCCCGCTGCTGCAATCCGACCGCGCGGACGTGTCGCAAACTTTTGATGCACATCAGGTTGAAGAGCTGCCCAGCGTGGGACGCAATCTCCAGTCCTACGAATTGTTGGATCCCGGTACGGTCCCGTTCGGCTGGGCCCACGCCTCGGATGAGAACCCGCAGGGCAGCATCCAGATGATGGTGAACGGCCAAGTGTTCGACACCATGGGGTACGAGTTGGACGGAACCACCAACCAGGACCCGATTCTAGGCATCATTGTCATCAATCCGACCTTCGATTCGGTGTCGGAGGTGAAGCAGTCCAACCAGGACTTTGACGCCGAGTTCAATTACACGGGCGGTGGTGTGGCGAGCTATTCGACCAAGTCGGGCACGAATGAGTTTCACGGCGACGCCTTTGAATATCTGCAAGTTAACAGTCCGGGTTTCCAGGACTTCGGCAGGAATCCGTTTACGAATCTCAACCCACCGTTCCGGTATAACCAGTTCGGCGGATCAATCGGCGGGCGAATTATCAAAGACAAGCTGTTCTTCTTCGCGGATACACAGTTGAACCGCGAGTCAGAGGGCGGATCGCTCATCACCACGGTGCCCACGGCTGCCGAGCGAGGAGGCAATCTGAGCGACTGGTTGGCGGCGAGTTCGAACTATACAATTTACAATCCTTTCACGGGTAATGCGACGACCGGCGTAGGCCGTCAGCCCTTCCCGGGTAACATCATTCCTGCCAGCCTTTTAAGCCCCCAGGCTCAAGCGCTGCTGAGCTACTTCCCCCAGCCCAATACGAATGCGTTCGGCACCAGCTACGAGAACAACTATGCTGCCAGCGGCGCCGTCGCAATTACGGGCAACCTGTGGAATACGCGTTGGGATTATTACCTGAATGACAAAAACACAATTTTCGGGCGTTACAGTTATGCCAGCTACACCGAGGGTGCGCCGGGCGCATTCGGCCTGGAGGCCGGCGGCCCGGACATCGACAACTATGCAGGCGACTCGAGCGCGTTGAACCAGAGCGTTGCCATCGGCTGGACCTACACGTTCAGTCCCACCATCATCAACGAGTTTCGATTTGGCTACATGCGTTACCACGTATTCGACGTACCCAACGGCTATGGCACCGACCCTGCGACCGAAGCCGGAGTCCCGGGTTTGAACCTGAACGACACTACTTCCGGCATGCCAGCTTTTGAAATTCAGAATCCCGGTGGCTCGGTTGGCAACTCCGGAGCCGGGGCATCCTCTACATACTCACAGCTTGGGTATGCTTTGGATGTCAATCAGTGCAACTGCCCGTTGACGCAGAGCGAGCGGCAGATTCAGTTCGTCGACAACGTCACCAAGATCCACGGTAACCACAGCTTTAAGTTCGGCACGGATTTGCGTTACGCGATGAACCTGCGGGTTCCCAGCGATAGCCATCGCGCCGGCCAGGTGTACTTCACCGATGCCTATACCGGTTACGTGGCATCGACCGGCGCCAGCCCTGTAGACGGTGTTGCACTGGCCTCGTTCCTGCTGGGCGGCGTAGACAGCTTCCAGCGATACGTCAGTTCCAGCACCAACGCTCAGGAGCGGCAGAAGCGCTTCTTCTGGTACGGACAGGATCAGTGGCGCGTGACGCCAAAGCTTACGGCCACACTTGGTGTTCGCTGGGAATGGGTATTTCCAGAAAGTGTGAATGCTGCGGGGAATGGCGCCACTTTGAACTTGTCCAACGGCCTGATGTACGTTTTCGGTGAAGGCGGCGTTGCGTCGGACGGCATCCAGAACATGAACTGGCACGAGTTTGCGCCCAGGCTGGGCCTGGCTTACCAGGTTGATAGGAAAACCGTGGTACGGGTAGGGTATGGCTGGTCGTACAATTTGGGAACGTTTGGCTCGACGTTCGGCCACAACGTAACCCAGAACCCGCCCGTACTGAGCGAACAGTCTGTTGTCACGCCGGCCAACGAATCCTTCACGGATGTCTTCACGCTCGCCCAGGGGCCGGCCAGCCCGCCGACCTTCACGGTTGGCTCCAACGGGACATTCCCACTCCCCAACGGGATCACGCCGAAGTTCCGGCCTGCCGAGATGACCATGCCGGTGGTTTACCAGTACAACGGCACCGTGCAGCGGCAGATCACGGATAAGATCTCGATCAGCGGCGGTTACGTTGGCAATGTCCAGCGCCACGGCTGGCTCGGCACCGGTAATACCATTAACCCGAATGAACTGGAGTACTTTCCAAACAACGGCGCGCCTTACTCACAATTCCCGTATTTCTCGAAGTTCGGATGGACGCAAGGGCTGAACTATTACTGCAACTGTACGAATGCGGAGTACGATTCGTTCCAGTCGATCTTCACGGTGAAGAACTGGTACGGCTGGTTCCTCCAGGGGAGCTACACCTGGCAGAGGCTCTTAAGCTATGACGGGCCTTACGACACCAACTATTACTTCGTATACGGCCCCCAGAATGGATCCGGCGGCTACGGAAACAGCAGCCTGATGCCCCACAACCAGCTCACGCTGGCGCAAAACTACGAGGTCCCGTATGGTCATGGCCAGAAATTCGGGGCGAGCTCCAGCCGGGCGTTAGACGCGGCTTTAGGCGGATGGACGGTAGGATTGATCACGACCTATTACAGCGGCATTCCCTTCGGGCCGACTCTATCCAATTACGGCACCAATGTGCAGCCGAACGCGGGACCGAACAATCGTCCGGATTTGGGAAGCGGCGGTGTGTATCCATCGACGCAGAGTCGCAACCAGTGGATTGAAGGTTGTCCCAGCGAACAGTGTACGTCGGGCGCGTATCTGTACCCGGCCAGTTACAGTTTCGGCAATTACCCGATTGACACGCTGATCGGGCCGCATTTCATCAACTTCGACTTTATGGCGATGAAACAGTTCCACATCACGGAGAAAGTTTCCTTCGCCTTGCGCCTCGATTCGAGGAACTTCCTCAACCATACCAACCTCGGGAGTCCGAATAGCAATGTCCAGAGTCCCACGGTCGGTGAGATCGGCTCTATTGCCTTCAACGGCGTCAACGGCGTCGGGATGCGAACGCTGCAGTTCTCGGGAACCGTTAAGTTCTGATACGGAGCTGATTCGCGATCAGGTACAGGCCGGCAGGGCAAACGCTCTGCCGGCCTTTTGTATTTGTGCGTGCTGGAACTCGGGCCGGGTGTGTCCGGCCCCTACAAGAACGGCATAGAGGGGCCGGGGTAGGGATAGAATTGTGAGCGTGAAGGTCCGTTTGGTCCTGCTGCTAGGGGCCTCCGTGCTTGCGAGCGGCGGCGAAAGCGGTTATCTGGGGCGCGAGGTTTGTGCCGGCTGTCATAAGGACATCGCGCTGGCGCAGTCGCATACCAACATGGCGCGGACGTGGATGGACGCGGCCACGCCACGACTCCCGGCGAATTATTCCGAAGCGCACGCGGAGGGACCCGCGCCTGAGATTGAGTACGCACTGAAACGAATCGGTCGGAGCCTGCAATATCACGTGCAAATGCCGGGAGAGCCGGCGCAGGAGTTCCCGGTGGAGGGCATGGTCGGGGGTTCGCGCCACGGGATCAGTTTTCTCATCCGGGTTCCGGCCCTGGAAGGGCTGGCCCTGCCGCGTGCGGTGATGATCGAGGCCCGCTACTTCCACTACGCCGTGCAGAACCGGCTGGCGCTGGAGCTTGGTTTTCCCGAGGAAAAGCCCACGAGCTATGAAACGGCCTTTGGCCGGGTACTGACTCCGCATTTGGAAAAGAGGTGCCAGAGCTGCCATGGCGCGCCGCGGACGCACGGAGCGCGGGTCGAAACGGGCGTGACCTGCGAAAACTGTCACGGCCCCGGCCAAGCGCATCTGGCCGCACTCAAGGATCACGCACGCGATCTCGCCGTATGGAACCCGAGGAAGCTGCCCCTGGGCGAGCGGATGCGGCCCTGTGCGCAGTGTCATGCCGGCTCCAGCGTCATCGAGGATCCCCTGCCGGACGATGCGCTGATTTCCGACCAGGTGACGGCATTGAAGAACAGCGAGTGCTGGCGGCAGAGCGGGGGTGAGATCACGTGCCTCGACTGTCACGATCCGCATCGCGATACGCCTCATGCTGTGTTGATCGCCACCACCGAGAAAACGTGTTTGCGATGCCATAGCGTGGCGGTGGCGAAACATGCGGGAGTGTGCCCGGTGAACCGGGTCAAAGGCTGCGTGGATTGCCACATGGTGAATGAGACACGCGGCGCCTTTGTGATTGCGGAACACTGGATCCGCGTGCAGCCGGGGCAGGAGGTGAAGGGGCCGGCGCCGAACCCGGCATGGCGAACTACGATCACTCCCAGGCATCTGTTTCTCCGCATGATGGTTTCAGACGATCGGGCGAAAGCTTCGGAGATGCGGCAACAGGTTGTGGCAGGCGGCTCTTTTTTCGACTTGGCCCGGGCGAATTCGAGCGACCGCGCAACGGCTCCTAATGGCGGTTACATGGGGGATCTCGAGCCAAGCCAGCTCGATCCAGCCTGGAGCGCGGCGGCGCTGAAGCTCGAGCCCGGGGAGATCTCCGATGTGCTCGAAGCCAACGGAAAGTACGTGGTACTTGGCCGCATGCCGCGGAATTTCCGCGAAGACGCGGAAGGCATATTCAATAAGGCGATGGAGCTGCGGAAGCAAGGCAAGCAGCAGGAAGCCATGAACGAACTGCTAGCGGCATTGAAGATCTATCCGCATTGCCTGCGCGCGCTGACTTGGCTCGGGGCAGTGTACGGGCAAGGGGGCAATCCGAGGGTCAGTGCCGGAATTCTGAACATTGCCACGCGGCTTTATCCGCAGGACG
>JASHOO010000518.1 GCA_030041035.1 Bryobacteraceae bacterium
CAATCACAAGCCACTTAGGAGATCAAGACGGCCGCCTTCGGACGGTTACGCTCTTTTGCAGGATGCGATAGAACTGGCGCGCGTACTTTTCGACAGTGTTGATCCCGATGCCCGGGATAGCGAGTAGCTCACGGGCGGATTCAGGGCGCCGGGTGGCCATGGCTCTCAACGCCTGGTCGCTGAGGATGCGGAACGCCGGCACACCTCGTCGTCTGGCCTCGGCCAAACGCCACGCGCGCAGAGCCTCCTCTATACCAGAATCCGAGCCAACCTTTGATCGTTGGTCCACTGATCGTTGGTCCTCGGGCACCGGTTTGGGCCGGCGCGGTGTTTCCGGCCTCTTGGCACGCTTCCGCTTCGCAGCAACGGCGCCTTTCCTCTTGCCCTGGTGCTTTGCTGGCACCGCCGTTTCCTTCATGATGAATGCGATGGGCGTTGTTTGGTTTATCGAGTAGGCCGCATGCGTGAGACTCACTTTCCGGTACGGAATCTGTTTGCCGTTCTTCTCGAAAACGGCATCCGTTATCTGAACAAGTCTCGCACGCGCCATCGCTCCCAGCACTTCTTCGAACGTGTCGCGGCTCATATCACCGTTGGGATACAGCTCCCTGTACACATTACCAGTTGACCTCACATCCCCTGGGCGCATCACGGCAACGATGCGAAAAAGCGCCGTGCGCTCCGCCTCCGTGGAGGTCCGGAAGCGCTGCGCCGCGCACTGGGCGGCAGCGCAGAAATCGCAGATCCCGCACGCCTTCTGTCCGTCGGCGAGGTCGCCGAAGTGACGCACCAAAGTACGCATTCGGCATTGGTTGCTCTCGGCGTAGCGGATCATCTGGTCGATTTGCGCCCGCTTCTGCTCTCCGTGGGCGATGTAGGACTCGCGCCAGAAAGCTTGGCCGCAGGTGACATTGTCGGCGAAGTCCAGCACGGCGCCGCCGTGGATCCAGAGTTTTTCCAAAGCTTTGTCGAAGATGTCCGGATCCATTCGCAGTTGCCTCTGGAGTGCTGCCTTTTCCTGAGGCTGGGGCCCGAGCCGGGCGAAGATCGCGTCTAGCACCGTGACCTCCGGGTAATCGCGTTCGAAGAAGAAATCGTGCGTGTAGCGGTCGGCGTAGGAGTGCATCAGGATCGCGCGGCTTGGTCTTCCGTCGCGCCCGGCTCGTCCAATCTCCTGGTAATACGCTTCCAGACTTCCCGGCAAGGCCGTATGGATCACGGTGCGGATATCGGTCTTGTCAATTCCCATGCCAAACGCGATCGTCGCAACCATTACCTCGATCCCGCCGGCGAGGAATTCCTCCTGGACCCTCTTGCGGTGCTCGGCATCGAGCCCGGCGTGATATGCTCCTGCAGAAAAGTAACCGGCAAGTTTCGCCGCCAGCGCGTCCGCCTGCTTTCGAGTCGGCACATAGACGATCCCGGGCCTGCGCTCCTCATCGCCGAACAGTTCGCAGGCCAGTGCGGCCCGTGGTGACGGCGCGACCTCGACTACCTCAATCGCAATGTTGTCGCGCCGAAACCCGTGAATGAAACACGCCGGCTGCGTTAGCCCCAGCTGCCGGCTAATGTCGTCCTGAACGATGGGCGTAGCCGTCGCGGTAAGCGCCATCACGGCCGCGGGTCGCAACGAGGGTAAGTATTGGCCCAGCATCCTGTAATCCGGCCGGAAATCGTGACCCCATTGCGAGATACAGTGCGCCTCATCGATGGCAATCAGCGACGGCTTGCGTTTCGTCAGCATCTCCGGGAAACCTGCCACGCGGAGCCGTTCCGGCGCTATGAATAGGAATTGCAGTTTCCCGTTTAGGTAATCGAAACAGGCCTGGCGCGAAGCGGCTCGGTCGCGGCCGGAATGGACGCGTTCCACCGCGAATCCCAACTCCTTGAGCTTGGCGACCTGGTCTTCCATTAGCGCGATGAGCGGACTGATCACCAGCGTGGTACCTCCTCGCGCGATCCCCGGCAATTGGTAGCACAGGGACTTCCCCGACCCGGTCGGCATGACCAGCAGCACGTCTTTACCCTCGACCGCTGCCCGGCAGACCGCCTCCTGGTTCGGGCGGAACGAGGAGAATCCGAAGGCGCTGTGTAGCAGACCCCCTAGCGACTCACCCGTTCGCTCCGGCACTGTCGTGACCGGTTCCGGCTGGACAGGGAGCCTTTGTGGATCTCCGGCCCCGGCAACCATAGCGGCTTTCGTGGCCACCGGCGTTTTCCCGACCTTGCCCACTACCTCCCGCACGTAATCCTCGATACCCTTCACAAAAGGCTCCAGGGGCGCGGTTCCGCGCTGGATACGCTTGAGATGCGATTCCCACTGGCCGGTCATGACGGGGCTTCTGACCTCGGCGTGCACGATTTCGATGAGCCGGATGCCCTTGTCTGTCGCTTCGAGGCTCTTGCCACTACGAACGATGTAGCCCCGCTTGAGCAGCACTTCGATGATGGCCGCGCGCGTCGCCGGCGTGCCGAGGCCGGTCTCTTTCATGGCTTCCGAAAGTTCCCTCTCTTCCAGCGTCCTCCCCGCAGTCTCCATGGCCGTGAGCAGCGTACCTTCCGTAAAACGCTTGGACGGCCGGGTGTTCTTCTTCACGGTTTTGATCTCGATTACGTCTTGTGGTTGACCCTTTGCGAGATCCGAGGGCAACACCTCGTCGGCCTGCTGCTCTTCTCCGCCGCCTTCCTTGCCCCTTCTTGGCTTCCTCTCGGCCGAAATCTCCAGGACCTTCCAGCCGACCTGCTGCACCGACGTTCCCGACGTGTGATAGCGGTCAGTAATGTCGTCATTTGCAATCGCCGTGATCACGGTCGTGACTGACCAGATATGCTCGTCGAGCCAGGCGCTCAGCAGCCGCCGGCAAACCAGATCGTAGATCTTACGCTCGTCTGGACTCAGACTGGCCTTTTCCGGCGAGGTGGTGGTGGGAATGATCGCGTGATGATCAGTGACCCTTGAGTCATCGACGAACCGCCGCCCGAGTGGGTGTTCTCCCGTGCCTGCAGCCAAGTGTTCGCGGTAGGGGGCCCCGATGGTTTGGACGACTTGCGGCAGTGTAGCCGCCACATCCCGCGATAAGTGACGGCTGTCCGTGCGCGGGTAGCTGATGAGCTTGTGGCGTTCGTACAGCGCCTGGGCGAGGTCCAGTGTCTTCTGGGCGCTGAACCCAAACAGCCGATTGGCGTGCCGCTGTAATTCCGTGAGATCGTAAAGCGCCGGAGGAGCTAATCGCTGCGTTTCCGATTCGATCGACTCGATGGAGGCCTTACCAGTGCGCGCTCGTTCGACGACTCGGTTGGCCTCCTCTCCGTCGGCGGGCAGCCGCATGGCCTTTTGCAGCGATTCCTTGTCCGCTCCCGCCTCCGGCCGCGTGCGGAACCATTTGCCCTGATAAATGCTCTTCTTTGTGCCGTTCATTGGGTGGAAGCTGGCAACAACTTCGAGATAGTCTTCAGGAACGAAGCTCCGGATGGCGAGTTCACGCTCTACCACCATCGCCAAAGTCGGAGTCTGCACGCGCCCGACTGAAAGCTCCTCGCTACAGGCGAGCGAGTACGCCCGCGAAAGGTTCATACCCACCAGCCAGTCCGCCCGGCTGCGCCCCCGCGCCGCATCCGCCAGCGGATCGTAATCGCTCCCTGGTCTTAACTGCTCAAAACCTTTGCGGATAGCATCTGGCGTGAGCGAAGAGATCCACAACCGGCTCACCGGTTTCTCGCACTGCGCCGCTTCGTAGATATAACGGAAGATCAGTTCGCCCTCACGGCCGGCGTCCGTAGCGCAGACCAGGCGCGAAATCCGGGGCGATCGCAAAATCTTCCGCACTACCTCGAACTGGTCCTTTGTCTTCTCGTAGACAACCAGCGGCCAGTTTTTCGGCAGCATTGGGAGTAGGTCGCGCCGCCAGTGGCGCCACTCCGGATTCATCTCGTGCGGCTGTGCAAGCGCCACCAGGTGGCCGATCGCCCAGGCCACCACGTAGCCGTTGCCGTGTAGATAGCCGTCGCCCTTACTGGTCGCGCCGAGCACGCGAGCGATATCGCGTGCGACCGAAGGCTTTTCGGCTAGTATGGCAATCAGGCGAGATTTCGGAGGCTCCATCGTAAGACTCCAGTTTAGCGGCGGGCCAACCGCGGGTTGAAATACCACTTCGCCATCTCGTACAGCACCACGCCAAACGAGAACAGATCCGTGCGCGCATCCA